>JAFGTS010000046.1 GCA_016933965.1 Deltaproteobacteria bacterium
GACACGGAATCCAGTATTTTTAAGCAGTTATGGGCTCCCGCTTTCGCGGGAGTGACACGATATTTGACTTTTTGCGAGACTGTCAATCTTATGGTTTGAAAGACTGCCCACCGGATTGCCATGTAAATCTGCGGTGGACTCAATGGAAAACGTAATGCAGTTGCCTGATCCAACGTATAAACGCAGGCTGAACAATGCTAAACACACAATCCGTAATCCGTATCCCGTAATCCATAATCCGTTTAATATACCCCAAGTACGATATCTTATCGTGGACCATATTCAGCATAATCGATAAGAATCCCTGATAACAACTAATTACAAACTGCTCACAGAACAAAAAAAGTATTGACAGATTGCCGATAATCATATTATGTATACTGCCAGTATACTTTATCGTGTATTTCGGGCCAAAGAGGGATCGCGTGCCATGGGGGAAAAGAACGGAGTTACCAGGAAGGTTATCCACCTCAATATCATGCAGGCCGCGAAGGAACTCTTCCTTGAGAAGCGGTACAGCGCCATTACCGTCGATGAGATAGCGAAACATGCCGGCGTGACGAAGCGTACGGTATACGGTCACTTCCCCTCAAAGCTGGCGCTCTTCGTACACATGTTCGACGACTATCTTCAGCAGCTTCAGCTGGAGCTGCTCCGGGTCCTGAAGGCCGAAACGGAACCGTTGATATTGCTGAGAAAGCTTGCCGACGCGCTCTTTCACTTCACCAGGGAGAATGAAAGGTTCATGCGCCTTTTCTGGACCCTCGGGTCTGATGAATTTGAAGGCGTGATTCCCGAGGAACTCATCGAGCGGATAAAACTCTGGAACCGATCGATGATCTTTGAGGTCACCCGGGTAGTGAAGAAGAACGGCGGAGAACGCCTGTTCGAACGGTATGATCCCGAGCTGCTGTATCACCTCATGTCCGCGATCAACAAGGGCATTTTCCTCCATACGAACAAATCGGACAAATTCAGGATCGCCACGATCAATCCGGAACATCTCTATCAGTTGATGATGGGCATTGTTGAAAGGGGCATCTTCGGCATGTCGCAGGATGTCGAGGCCACAGAGGATGCCGCGCGCGAGCAGGGCAGAGCCGGTCTGCACGCGCGGTAGCACTCGATACTGAAAAAAAGGGGAGGGAACCTATGGAATTTTCCGGAATAACCCTGGTAACAGGGGCTGCGGGATTCATGGGAAGTCACCTGGTGGAATACCTGGCTCGACAGGGCGTTCGTGTGCGTGCCTCGGCGCGGCTCCGGAAAGACACGTCCTTTTTCGATGCTCTCGGTGTCGAGTATATGGCCGCCGACCTCACGCGGCCGGAAACACTGCCGCCGTTGTTTGAAGGCGGGGTGGACAGAGTGTTCCATCTCGGAGCTGTCTGTAATTTTTCAACGCCCTATAAGGACCTGTACCCCATCAATGTGGAGGGGGTCGAAAAAATAACGCGTCTTGCCATGGAGGCCGGAGTGAAACGCTACGTCCACGTGGGATCAACGAGCGTGTACGCGCCATATAGGGGCGTTCCCTTCGGTGAAGAGTATCCCCAGGAACCGCAGAACGATTACGGCCGGAGCAAGATGGAAGGAGAAAAGGTGGTACGGCGACGGATCAGCGAAGGGCTGCCGGCGGTCATCACCCGGCCCTGCACTGTGTATGGTCCCCGGTGCACCGACGGCGCCGGCAAGGCCTTTTCACGACCCACATCGATCGCTGCCGTGCCGGGGCCGGGGCACCAGCGTCTGTCAAACATACGCGCGGAAGATGTGGCAGCGGCCGTTACGCATTTGTCGCATCTCGATGACGCCGTGGGAGAGGCATACAATATTGCGGACGACAGCCATCCCACCGTGGAAGAAGCGCTTGCGCTGGCCGCCCGTGCCTTCGGCATGAAGCCGCCGGCCATCCATCTTCCCCTGGCGATCGTCAAGATAGCGGCACGCTTCGAGGGCATGCTCGCACGCTTGAAAGGGACCGTTCCGGACCTTGAATACGACGCCGTGCAGTATCTGTACGACGATTATATCGTCGATAATCGAAAACTGAAGCAGACAGGATACCGGCTCATCTATCCCGATTTTAGACGATCCATGGAGCAGATGGGGGAATGGTATCGAAACCGGGGAGGGACGGGTACGCCGTAACAATCACGAAAAAGCCGCATCAGGGCAACTCAAAAAAGGGAGGGGTGAAACGATGGACAGAGTGCTGGTTATCACGGGTCTTGCACAGGGCATGGGACGTGAGGTCGTCAAGATACTGGCAGCGCGGGGATGGAGCATCGCTGGCTTCGATGTCGACCGTGAGGGGCTGTCTTCTCTTGAAAGGGAACTGAAAAGCATGGGCGGGACCCATATCATTGATGAACTCGACATAACGGACCGACCCGGCATTCTTTCGTTCCGTGACCGGGTCCTCGATACATACGGCCATGTCGATTCGGTGGTATCGAACGTCGGTATCGGGTTTTTCGGTCCCTTTGAAGAAGTGAATCTGGAGAAAGCCCTGAAGTGCCTTGAAATAAACGTGATCGGTGCCGCTTCCATCTTTCAGAGCTTTCTGCCTTCCATGAGAAAGAGGAGGGCGGGGAAGCTGATCGCCATGTCATCCCTGGTCGGCCAGATCCCCTTTCCCTTTGAGTCAATATACTCGGCAAGCAAGTTCGCTATCGAGGGGCTTGTCCTGTCCCTGCGTTACGAGGTGGAACCTTTCGGTATCAGGGTGGCGCTGATAGAGCCCGCACAGGTATCCACGACCTTTGCCGCGAAGATCCATATCCTGCCGCCGGAAGGCTCTCCCTACCGGGAGCGGGCGCGGCGTTTTATTGAACGCGATGACGAACTGATAAAGACGGCACCGACACCCCTTGCCGCGTCGGAAAAGATAGCGCGGATAATCGAATCGGACAAACCGAAAATGCATAACCAGGTCGATGTCATGAGTACGATATTCCTGTTTTTGAACCGGATCCTGCCGACATCGGTCAGGGACGCGATATTACTGAATCACATGGATATAAAAGTATGACGGTTTTTGAGATAATTTAATGGTCCGGCCGAACCGGAACACGTGAGAAGGAGGTCATTTCAATGACAGCCGAACAGGCCCTGAAAATAGTCCCGGAAACACGGGTGCAGCGGCTCAGGAGAAGGATCATCGAGGCGCCCCAGGAGGTCAGTGTTGAGCGGGCACGGTATCTGACCCGTTCAATGAAAAAGAATAAAGAGGAACATCCTCTGACCCGGATCAGCATGGCCCTGGAGGACATTCTCGATTCCATCAGTGTCATTATCAGGGATGATGAATTCATTGTGGGGTGCAGGACTGAAAAGCTGAAAGGCGCCCCGCTCTTTCCGGAAGGAAAATCGAAATGGATCGAGGGCGACGTGGATACCTTCGATACCCGTGTCTACCAGCGGGCGCTGATAACACCGGAAGAAAAGCGTGAACTGAAAGAAGACATCCTCCCCTACTGGCGTGGTCGGACCATAGAAGACCGCATGTTCGAAAAACTGACACCCGACGTCGAAGCAGACATGGACAAATACGTGTTCATCATGATCCTTGAGATCACTTACGGCATCGGCCACTTTACGATGGACCACCAGCGGCTCCTCTCACAGGGATTGAGAGGTATCATTGAGGACGCACGGGCGAAACGGGAGGGATTATCTTCGGCGGAACGAACCGGGGAAAAGGGGCTTTTTTACGACGCCGTCATCCGGTCCCTGGAGGCGGCGATACGCTTCGCTCGGCGATACGCGGCGCGTGCCGCCTCGATGGCCGCACAAGAGAAGGATGAGGAACGGGCCGATGAATTGCGCAGGATCGCGGCGATCTGTGCGCGCGTTCCGGAATTTCCGGCGGCAACCTTTGAAGAAGCGATCCAGAGCGTCTATTTCATGCACCTGATCGCCCAGATCGAGAGCGGCGGCAATTCGATCTCCCTGGGGCGGATTGACCAGATCCTCTATCCCTATTACCGGGCGGACAAGGAGGCGAGCCGGATAACCCACGCATGGGCACGGGAGCTGATGGCCCTTCTCTTCATCAAGGTGAACGAAATATGGAACGTCCTTGAAGAGGTGTTCATTCCCGGCGGCGAGGGAACGGAAGGAAAGACGACCCAGAACGTGACCGTGGGCGGTGTCGGTATCGACGGCGCTGATGCAACGAACGAACTGAGTTACATCGGACTCGACGCCTATGCCGACATACGGACCGTTCAGCCGGATTTCGGTGTCCGGTTGAGTTCCCTGTCTCCCGATGATTTCTTCCTGCGTGCCGTGAAATACGCGAAGGACGGGGTGGCAATGCACTTTTTCAATGACGATGCCATAATACGTTCGCTGGTAAAAGCGGGGCTTACCCTGGAGGACGCGAGGGATTACGGTGTCGTGGGCTGCCTGGAACCGAACGCCCAGGGAAAGACCTTCGGTTCCACCTTTGCCATTCAGGTGAATGGGATAAAATGCGTGGAATTTGCCCTGAGCAATGGAATAGACAATACCTTCGGTCTGCAGTCGGGGATAGAGACCGGTGATCCAACACTCTTCAAGACCTTTGATGATGTCTGGAACGCTTACACGGCACAGATGTCGTATTTCATAGATCAGGTCGTCCGCGGCATGCACGTCCTGGATGAGGTCATCGCGGACAACCTGCCGTCACCGTTGGCGTCGGCAATGATAGATGGCTGCCTTGAAAAGGGAATGGACCTGACCCGCGGCGGCGCCGTCTACAATTCAACAGGTACCCAGTTCATCGGGTTCGCCAACGTCGTCGACAGCCTCTACGCCATTAAAAAGGCTGTTTTCGATGAAAAGACCGTCGGTATCGAAGAACTGGCAGAATGGCTCGCGAACGATTGGGACGAGGCGGAGGAGAAACGTAACTATTTTCTCAACAGGATCGCCAAGTATGGCAACGATGATGATGAGGTGGACGAAATGGCCGCGCGGGTCATCGATCACTATTGTGATGAGCTTGCCCAGCACAGGAACTTCCGCGGCGGCACCTTCTGGCCAGGTGTCTTTTCGGTGGGGTTTCACATTGCCTTCGGTTCATTTACTGCCGCCACGCCCGATGGCCGATATTCCGGCGACGTACTGGGAAACGGCCTGACACCGACAACGGGAACGGCCATATCTGGACCGACGGCGGTCATGAACTCCGTGACGAAACTTCCGCTTTTGCGTGTGTACAACGGGGCGAACCTGAACATGAGGTTTTCCGGAAAAACCGTGAACCCCGAGAAACTCATGCAGCTCATGAAGGGATATTTTGAACGGGGCGGCGTGCAGGTCCAGTACAACATGGTGGACTCCCGGGTGTTGCGCAACGCCAAGAAACAACCGGAAAAATACCGCGACCTGGTGGTGCGAATCAGCGGGTATTCAACGCTCTTTACGGGTCTTACCGAGACAGCCCAGGACGAGATCATCAGCCGGACGGAATACGAACTCCAGTGATCCCCGCGGGGGATTTCCATGACCGCGAGGAAAGAGGATACCTATGAACAAAGTGATGACGACAGAGGAAGCGGTAAAAACATACATTCACGACGGTGATTTCCTTTTCATCGGTGGCTATATCTGCCGCACGCCCTTCGCGGTTATCCACGAGATAATACGGCAGCGGAAAAAGGACCTGACCATAACCAGAAGCAACGCGGCTGATGACTTTGACATGATGATCGGGGCCGGCACGGTCAGCCGGTTCATCGGGACCTTCCTGTCATTAGGGCTCTATGGACTGGGAAGGTGTTACCGGCGCTCGATGGAACAGGGAATCCCCCAGAAGATAGAGGTCGAGGAATACACCAACCTCTCCCTGCCGATGATGCTGCTGGCCGGTTCCCTGGGAATGCCGTTTATCCCGGTCAAGGACATGGCAGGCACGGACCTTTTGAAGGTGAGGGCCTTCATGGGAGACAACAAGTTCAAGCTCATCGATTCACCCTTCGACGGAAGCCCCTCGGTGCTTGTCCCCGCTCTTAATCCCGATGTTGCCATTGTCCATGTCCAGCAGGCCGACGAATCCGGCAATGCCCAGATATGGGGGATCGGTGGTGACTGCAAGGTGGGGGCCAACGCGGCGAAAACGGTCATTGTCAGCTGTGAACGGATCGTCAGCCGGGAGGTCATCGGCAAAGACCCGTCACGGACGATCATACCCGATTTCAAGGTATGCGCCGTCGTGGAAGAACCATTCGGCGCGCATCCCGGATATACGCCGGGATTTTACGACGTCGATTTTTCCTTCGGGTCGTTCTACCAGAAGGCATCGGACACGGTCGACGGATTCCATGCCTTTCTCGATGAATGGGTGTACGGCAGGAAAGACCGGAAAGAGTATATACAGCACTATATTGAGCAATTCGGTTATAGTGCGTTCGACAAGCTCAAAGCGGAATTCGATTACGGATATCCCGTGAGTTATTCCTATTAACAGCTTCAAGAGACTCAGCGGTACAGGAGATCTTTCATGACACACCATCCCGAAGATTACAGTAAGCCGGAACTCATGGCATGCTGCGGTGCCCGGGAGATTGCCGATGGTGATGTGGTTATCGTCGGAACGGGCTTTCCCACCATGTCGGCGAATATCGCCAAATATACCCATGCACCACAGGCGGTGCTCATGCAGGAATCCGGTGTCTATGACGCCCGGCCGAAACGTCCCGCCCTTTCCGTGGGAGACCCCTGCCTGAATCCGGGGGCGGCGATGATCGGCGGTCTTGTCGACGTCATGGGCATGTTCCTTCAGGCGGGCTGGGTCGATGTGGGGTTTCTTTCGGGGAGCCAGGTCGACAAGTATGGAAACATCAACACCACCGTCATCGGTTCATACGAAAAACCCAAAAGCCGCCTTCCCGGGAGCGGCGGTGCGAACCCCATCGGCTCACTTGCCCGCAAGGTTCTGATCATCGCCCTGCACGACACAAAACGCCTGGCGAAGCGCGTCGATTTCATCACAACGCCGGGGTATATCGACGGGCCGGGGGCACGCGAGAGATGCGGCCTGCCCGCCGGAACGGGCCCGGCGGCCATTATCACCAACAAGGCGGTCATGAAATTCGATCCCGACACCAGGGAGGCCTACCTTGCCACATACCATCCCGGAACGACGGTTGAGGAAATTATCAGCCTCACACCCTGGGACCTCAAGATCGCCGATGATGTTCATGAAACGGAAACGCCCCGTGAAGAAGAACTGCGAGCCCTCAGGGAAATACTGGATCCCTTTCGAATGATCAATATCTATGAAGGGCGGGGGTATGTGTGAGGGAGGAGTAAGGATTAACGGATTACGGATTAGAGGATTACGGATTAGAAGGATTACGGATTAGAGGATTACGGATTAGAGGATTAAGGATTAGAGGGCTATGGATTAATTGGATTAGGGGGATGAGGATTTTTTCCTTGTTCACAATGGTTTTGTAGTATGCCGATTTATCGGCGTTTTACATGCGCCCAATACATCAGGCAACTACATATGCACATGTTACTGGCCAATACCGAATAATCCTTAATCCGTAATCCATAATCCTTAATCCCAAAGGAAGAAAGGAGCCGTGGAACGTGCAAGAATACTCCCGAGAACTGGCCCGCTTCTGTGCCGGCATTTCCATCGCCGGGATACCGCCGGAGGTGATCGACAAGACGAAGCTCTGCATCCTGGACTGCATCGCGAACATCTACGGTTCCTGGAAACTGGAAGCGGTCCGGAACGTGGCAGGGTATATCCGGTCGCAGGGTGAAGAAGGGCCGGCGACGATCATCGGTGAACAGATCCAGACATCGGTACGGTCGGCGGCCTTTATAAACGGAACAGCGGCGGAAGCTATCGAGGCACAGGACGGCCTTCGCTTCGGCGGAAATCATCCCGGGACGGCGGTGATCCCCGCAGCTTTCGCCCTTGCCGAGCAAAAGGGCAGGAACGGCGTCGCTCTCATTGAAGCGGTCATAGCCGGGTACGAAGCAGCCAACCGGCCTGCCTCAGCCATGCATCCCTATCACACCCTGTCGGGTTTCCTGCCGACGGGGACCTGCGGCGCCTTCGGTGCCGCCGCTGCAGCGGCAAAATTGAGCGGTTTCGATGTAGAAAAAACCCTCAATGCCATCAGTAACGCAGGATATCTTCTTCCCCTGTCGATGGCGGAACAGCTTATGGGGGGGCACACTGTAAAGATCGTCCAGGGCGGGCAGGCAGCCGTCGCGGGCATCACGGCCGCAGGTCTCGCCGGGGCCGGGATAACCGGTCATCCTCGTGTCTTTGAAGGCTCCGAGCTGAAAGGCGGGTTCACGCAGATAACATCCCGGGGAGAACCCGTCTTTGACCGTTTGACAGAAAAGCTTGGAGAACACTATACGATAATGGACATCTACTTCAAACCTTACACGGCGTGCCGTCACACGCACGGCGCCATCCAGGCCGCGCTGAAATTACGGAACGGTCAGGGTATCGCGGCCGGTGACATCGATGCCGTCAACGTCTTTACTTATGGGATAGCCCTCATTGCCGTGGGCAAAGGCGTGAAGGCCGGTGACAGTTTCGTGTCGGCGCAGTTCTCTATCCCCTATACCGTCGCGGCAGCACTGGTTTCCGGGGAAGTGGGTCCATTACAACTGCGAAGGGAGAGCATGGAGGACCCCACAATTCTCGACCTTGCGGGCAGGGTGACCGTTACCATGGATGAAGAGTTGAACGGACGCTATCCGGAGGTGACCGCGTCACGGGTCGAGGTCGTATTGAAAAACGGAACGAAACTGGTCGAGCAGACCGATATTCCTGCCGGAGACCCGCGGGACCCCATGGGATGGGATGAAATATCGGAAAAGGTCAGGAGATTCGCCGGCACGCGTGATACGGGCCGTATTGAGAAGGCGATCGACATGATCCGGGACCTGGAGCATGTCGGTTTTGTACCTGAACTGATGGATATACTGTAAGTTAAAATTTCATGTGAGGAATGGGCAGGAGGAACCATGGACTTCAAATTCACACAGGAACAGGAAATGCTGATCGAGACGCTTCGGAGCATGGGGAAGCGGGAAAACTTCCGGGAACTGGCGGCCGAGATAGACCGCACGGGGGAATTCCCCTTTCATCTCACACAAAAATATGCCGAATTGGGGCTTCTCGGCATGACACTGTCACCGGAGTATGGAGGCGGCGGACGGCCGGCGCTGGAGGCGATAATAGCGATCGAGGAACTGGCGAAGTTCAGCCCGATAATAGCCGCCGTCGTTTTTGAATCCAACGTGGGACCTGTTCGGGTCATCGACCTTTTCGGGACGGAGGAACAGAAAAAGAGGATCATACCGGGCGTCTGTTCGGGTGAGCTGAGCGTGTCCGTTTCCATGACGGAACCTGAGGCAGGGTCGGACCTGACATCCCTGTCCACGAGGGCCGAAGATGCCGGTGATCACTACGTTCTGAACGGCAGAAAAACCTTCATAACCGGCGGGGGAGAAGCGAGTCATTATCTTGTCTATACCCGTTTCGGGGAGGTGCCGGGTTATAAGGGTATCGGTGGTCTTCTCATCGAAAAGGGGATGCCGGGATTTACCTTCGGGAAACAGGAGCGCTTCCTGGGCCTGCGCGGAATGCCCTCCTGCGACCTGATATTTGAGGACGTACGGGTGCCGAAAGAGAATGTCGTGGTCCCGCAGGGAGAATTCAGAAATCTCATGCTCACCTTTGACATAGAGCGTTGCGGAAACGCGGCCATGTGTCTCGGTGTCGCCGGCGGGGCGCTTGAAGAGGCGAAGGCATACGCGGTCCAGCGCAACGCCTTCGGACGACCCATTTCTGAATTCCAGGCCGTACAGTTCTCCATTGCCGAGATGGCCATGAAACTTGACGCGGCACGTCTTCTTGTTTACCGGGCAGCTACGGGGGCGGGAGGGGGTCTGCCTTCCATCTATGAGTCGGCCCTTGCCAAGTGTTTCGCCAATGAGATGGTCATTGAGATCACCCATAAGGCCATGGAGGTGTTCGGCGGTTACGGCTACAGTATGGAATTTCCCGTTGAAAGAATGCTTCGGGACGGCAGGGCCTGGAGGGTAGCCGGCGGAACGATCAACATGCTGAAGATCACCATCGCGAGCCTCATCTTCGGCCGCCGGTTCGATCAGAGAAAAGGGCGATAAAAGGGGATTAGAAGGATTAGAGGATTACGGATTAGAGGATTAGAAGGATTAGAAGATTACGGATTAATTGGATTAGGGGGATGAGGATTTTTTTCCTTGTTCACATTGATTTTGTAGTATGCCGATTTATCGGCGTTTTACATGCGCCCAATACATCAGGCAACTACATATGCACATGATACTGGCCAATAACGCATAATCCGTAATCCTTAATCCGTTAATCCCAAATAGACAAGGAGGGGAACAATGGGCATATATTACCGTGACGCGGACCATCTGTATGAGATCTACGGGCGTTTCTTGGATCGGGTGCTGACTGACGAAAAGATCGGCCCCAAGATGTCAAAGGCCAAGATTATCATCAAGTTCATCTATACCGATCCCGATTGCGAGATCACTATCGACTTGAAAAACCCGCCGAAAAAGGAAGGTTATTACGGGACCTATTACTTGGGTCCCTGTGACCTCAAGGAGGATGTCTGGTCGAAACAGGCGGCAGATTTCTCCCACAGTTTCTGGCACGGTCATGAAAATCCCGTTGCCGCCGTAACAAGGGGCAAGGTCAAGCAGGGAGGGAAAATAACGGCGATGCTGAAGCTGCTTCCCGTCGTCAAGCCGGCATTCAAGGAATTTCCCGTCACCCTGGTGGAAATGGGCTATGAAGACCTTGTCATAAAGAAATAAACGGGGTACAGTGAGGGCCGTTAATAACAACCAGTAAAGGAGGAGCATCTCTCATGGCGGAAAACAAGCACGAACGCCTTATTGTCAGACGGCCCATCACGGTTAATGAATTGCCCAACCACGAGCTGAGTGATGTCATTCAGTTTCCGATCCTCATGTGCAAGGACCTGGTACCCGAGGCAAACGCCTGGGCGCTGTATGTTTTTATCAAGGAAATAAGCCAGGAATTGGTTGACATGATGGATGCCGTCGCGAAAGCGACGCCTCATAAACATGACTATGATGAAATGTACATCATGATAGGCGATGAAAATGCCATCACTTTTGAGGTCATGCTCGGCGACGAGATATACGAGGTTGCCACACCGGGTTCCGTCTACATCCCGAAAGGCCTCCCCCATGCCATACGGCCGGTGAAAGCAACTGTGGGGCTTGCGGGCGGTCTTATTCCGGTGTGTCTCAATGGCGAGTATATCACCCTCCCGGTGGATTAAAAGTCTATTGCCCCAAGCGGCCGGTTATACTAAAATCCACACTTAATCAAAACGGAGGGATTCATTATTGATGAAGGACGAAAACTCTTTTCCCGGAAACCATGAAAAGGGCATGTTCGAGGCACGCGACGGATTCCGGCTCTTTGAGCGGCGATGGATGCCCGAGAAGCCTGCAAAAGCAGGCGTGATCATCGTTCATGGGCTGGCCGAGCACAGCGGGCGCTACCGGCACGTCGCGGAATATCTTGTTGGAAAGGGGTATGGCGTTCATACCTTTGACCTTCGGAACCATGGAAGGTCGGGAAGCCCCACGGCCTATGTCAGATCCTTCGATGACTATCTTTCCGACCTGGAAGTATTTCTCGAAAGGACCGCCGCCCGTGAAGCAGGAAAACCTCTCTTCATTCTCGGGCACAGCCTGGGGGGGACGATAGCGACCCTCTATGCGATCACGAAAAAACCATCTGTCACCGGCATCCTGCTCAGTGGAGCCGCCCTGAAGACGACGGATGACGTCCCGGCGATCCTTATCACCCTTTCGGGTATCATTGGTGCGATCCTGCCGAAGCTTCCCACCGTAAAGCTGGACTGTACAGCCGTTTCCCGGGATCCGAAGGTTGTTAAGGATTACGATGCGGACCCGCTCAATTACCGGGGGGGAACGCCCGCCCGAACGGGGGCTGAATTCATAAAGGCAACACGTCTCATTCAGGAAAAGATGGAACTCTTTGCCCTGCCGGTTCTCATCATGCACGGCACTGTGGACCGGCTTGCCGATGTTGAGGGAAGCAGGCAGCTTTACGCACGGGCGGCGTCATCGGACAAGACACTTAAGCTGTATGAAGGCCTCTACCACGAAATATTGAACGAACCGGAACAGAAAGAGGTCCTGAAGGATATAGAAGACTGGCTTGAAGCCCGCGTAACCGGTTGACAAAAAAGGGCATCTGTGACATGAAAAGTGACAATCAACACAGTAATTGCCGTTTTTGCCAAGCGTTTCGATAGTAACAACATACGGCAAGTTTGTCATTCCCGCGGAGGCGGGAATCCAGAACACATAGAAATGCCGGTGCAATACGGGGAAAACCGTCGTGTGAAACGGAACGCTGGTCACATGAAATGATTTCGGGGAGAGGATCTCACATGGTAAAGAAATGCCTCAGGATGTTGCTTGTCCTCGTTCTGCTTTCAGTTCTGACGGCCTGTAGCTCACACAAGGAATCATTCACCATGTCCCGGTACCTGTCAACGAAACCGGGGGATGTCCCCCTGACCAAAAGGATCGACACCTACCTCATAATCATCGATGCCTCCCAATCCATGTCATACTCCTATGATGATGAGCGAACACGGCTGGAGGCGGCCAAGGACCTTGTCGAGCGTATCAACAAGATGATACCGGACAAAAACGTGATCGCCGGGATCAGGACATATGGTCAAAAGATTTCGCCTTTTGGCGATGAAACCGTCATGGTCTATGGCTTTGATAAATACGATGAAACATTGCTCAGTGAATCAATCACGGCGATCGACAATCCCATGGGGCGGAGCCCCCTGGTCTATGCGATGAACGGTGCCACGGAAGACCTTAAGAACATGACGGGACATGTTGGGGTGATCATACTTACCGACGGCTGGAGGGTAGAAGAGAAATCCATTGAGGCCGCGGAAAACATGAAAAACGAGCTGGGCGACAGGGTGTATATATATCCTGTCCAGGTCGGCGACGATAAGGAAGGCAGAAAAGTTCTCGATAAAGTGGCGGAAGCGGGCGGTACCGGATTCTCACTGCCCTATGATTACCTGTCGAATGACAAGACCCTGGAACGGTTCGTCAACCAGGTCTTCATTGCGGCCGACGGCGATGGCGATGGAGTTGCCGATGAATTCGACTGGTGTCCCGACACGCAGCCAGGAGTTATGGTCGACCAATATGGATGTCCCCGGTTGTTCGATCTTGATGGGGATGGCGTTTATGACCGATTTGAAATTCCTGAAGCCGAGACCGAGGTTCGTGAAGCCGTTGTTACGGAGGTACCCGCTGCCGCGGTGTCTCCTTCTGTTATTGCTCCGAAACCGGCGGAACCCATTCAGGAAAAGCATCCGACCGGCGACACTGATGGGGACGGAGTTTCCGATATGCTGGACCAGTGCCCCAATACGCCGAAAGGCGTCAGCGTCTATGAATGGGGTTGCCCTGTCGATACCGACCGCGACGGTATTTACGACTACCTTGATGCCTGTCCGGGAACGCCGCGGGGAACCAGGGTTGACACAAAAGGGTGCCCACGTCAATAAAGATAGCCTCATATAATCGTTAGTTCTTCTACCAAGGATCAGCCAATGGAGTATGCAGGAGCTTTCGTAATTGGGTGCGTTTTCGGTGCCCTGCTTGTTGTGCTCCTGACGCGCCTTTTCAAAAAGGACACGCGGGATATCGCTCAGGAACTGGTCGTGCAGTCGCAGTACCAGAAGATACAGGACCTGGAAGTACTCATCGGAAACATCAAGGAATCTTTCGGCTCTCTGTCGCACGATGCCCTGATAAGCAATACGCAGGAGTTCCTGAAGCTGGCGCAGGAAACGCTGGCAGGCCAGACCCGGGCGAACGAGCAGAACCTGCACGGCAAAAAGCAATTGATAGACCAGACACTGGAAACCATGAAGCAGGACCTGAACAGCGTTCGTGAGTTGGTAACCAGGCTCGAAAAGGATCGGGAACAGAAATTCGGAGAAGTATCCAGCAGGTTGAAACAGGCTACGGAACAGACGGCGCAACTGCAGGAAACGACGCACCGGTTGCGTGAAATGCTGGCGAGCACAAAGAGCCGTGGACAATGGGGAGAAAGAATGGCCGAAGACGTGTTGCGCCTTGCCGGATTTATTGAAGGTGTCAATTATGTCAAGCAGAAGGCCCTGGAAGCAGGTACGGGAAGGCCGGATTATACCTTCCTTCTGCCGAAGAACCTCAAGGTCAACATGGATGTCAAATTTCCCCTGGACAATTATGTGAGATACCTGGAGTCGCAGGGAGAAAGTGAAAAGGAAAAACACAAGAACCAGTTCCTGCGTGATGTACGAAACAGGATCAAGGAGGTCGTCACCCGCGATTACATTAATCCCGACGAGAACACCGTCGATTACGTGATCGTTTTCATACCGAACGAGCAGGTCTACGCCTTCATGAACGAAAAAGACGGTTCCATCATGGATGACGCCCTGAAGAACAAGGTTATCCTCTGTTCACCCATCACGCTCTACGCCATACTTGCCGTGATCAGGCAGGCCGTGGATAATTTCAATCTTGAACAGACGGCGGCACAGATAATGAGGGCGCTTGACTCCTTCAGAAAGCAATGGGATGCTTTTGTCGTTTCGATGGAAAAAATGGGCAGGAGGATCGAGGACGCCCAGAAGGAATACAACAACCTGACGACGACCCGCCGGAACCAGCTTGAAAGACGGCTTCAGGAGATCGATAACCTGCGGAGACTGCAGGTCGGTGTTGACGAAGACAGCGAACCCGTGGAGATCGAACCTCCGGAAGAGGCCGAATCTTCTTGAAATAGGTTTTTCTCCCCTTTCCGCCGACTTATTTCGAGACCGCTTCCATCTTTTTCATTGCCTTTTTGTCAAGTGTGAGTATATTTAATACCCACCTTATACAAACATACTAATTGTACAGATTTCTTTGGCGACAAAATACGTTACAGCTGTCATTCCCGCGAATGCGGGAATCCAGAATAAGATTGGATGCCGGATGAATTCCGTCGTGACATGAGATGAAACGGACTTCTTTCCATCAGAGAGGGTGGTGACGAATGCCGAAGAAAAAGAACGGAGAGATCGTATCTCTGAACCGGACCGCCGATGTAAAGACGAAAGGTAATTTCCAACGTCTCGCGAAAGAGGCCCATGACGCCATTCTCGTTATCAAGCCGGACGGTAAGTATGTGTACGCGAACCGTCGCGCTGCGGAAATCCTTGGTTTCACCGTACCTGAGATATTACAGAAGAACTTCAGAGAGATCGTTCACCCTGATGACCTTGACCGTGCGAACGACATATTCACGAAACGTATAGCAGGAAAGGAAACACCACGCTTCTATGAAGTCAGGGTCATAAAAAAGGACGGCAAAATTGTTTTCGTGCATATTTCAGGCACGGTCATACAATGGAACGGGAATAATGCCGCACTTGTAATCGCCCGTGACATCACCGACATAAAAGAAAGTGAACATGAGGTCCAGGAAAAACGCGAACTGCTCCGGGCGACGCTTGAATCAACCACTGATGGGATTATTGTGATCAGCGAAAATCAAAAGGTAATGACTTACAACAAGCGATTCCTCGACATGTGGAAGTTGCCAGCGGTTTTCATGAATGAAGGGGACGCGAATACTCACCTGGAGTTCGTTAAAGACCGCGTTATTGATCCGGACGGATTTCTGACAGGAACAAGGACGGTTCGTGGGACAAAAGATACACTGAGGGATCAAGTGGCCTTCAAGAACGGTGATGTTTTTGAAAGGACCTCCTACCCGCTGGTAATGAACGGTGAACTGAAGGGGCGTGTATGGACATTCAGGGACGTGACGGAATTACTGAAAAAAGAGGAAGAACTGAAACGGACGGAGACCAGGTGCCGTGAGATCATCGAAAATTCCCAGGTCGGCGTTTTTCAGACAACACCCGCCGGAAAGGTGATCATGCTCAACAGGGCGCTCGCAAATATGTACGGGTATGAAACACCTGAAGAGGCAATGAACGCGATAAAAGACATCGGCACTCAGGTATATGTAGATCCGGAAGAAAGAAAGACCCTGATAGGTGCCATTGGACGTGAAGGTTTTGTAAAGGGCTATGAAACGCGTCAGAGGAAAAAGAACGGTGAAATTATATGGGTGGCCATGGATTTCAGGGCCGTTTATGACCAGAACGGCATCCATGTGCTCAATGAGGGGATCGGAAGAGATGTGACAAAACGGAAAGTAGCGGAACTTTATTTGCAGGAAAGTGAGGATAAATATCGGTCTCATTTTGAAAACGTAATCGATGTTATATACACGGTAGATACGGGGTTTACGATAACAAGCATATCACCGAGCGTCGAATCCATGTTCGGCTATCTGCCGGCTGAAGTTGTAGGGAAGGACTTCAGGCAACTGAGACATATCATACCCTCCCGGCATCTTGAAAAAGCCCTTTCAAATATGAAGCGCATTTTCAAAGGTGAGAGAGTGATCGATAGTGAGTATGAAATTATTGCGAAGGACGGAAGAATAGTACCTGTCGAAGTATGCGGCGCACCGATCATAAGAGAAGGTGTTCTTGTCGGATCTGCATCCGTAGTGCGAGATATCACCAGGAGGGAGAGAATACAGAAAGAATTACGGGAAAGCGAACAGCGATATCGTCAATTGGTGGAATTTGCTCCCGCTGCTATTTATGAAATAAATTATGAAACGAGGAAATTCATCAGCGTGAACGATATTATCTGTCAATATCTCGGTTATACCCGGGATGAACTCCTGAAGATGGATTTTGTTAATATCATGGAAGATGAAAGTAAGGCACTATTATTTGAACGGATCAAAGATATCGAAAAAGGAGGCAACACATCGATAACCGCCGAATATAAATTTATACGTAAGGACGGAACCATTATATGGGGATTGGTTAATTCCCGCTACACGGTGGAAAATGGAAAAATTACCCACGCCTTCGGGGTGGCGTATGATATCACGGAACGGAAGCTGATCGAGGAAAAAATACGGCAGAGTGAAGAACGGCTCAGGACCGTACTGGAAAACATGCCTATCATGCTCGTTGCCGTGGACGAGAATGATCATGTCCTCGTCTGGAACCACGAGTGCGAAAGGGTGTCGGGATATCTCGAGGATGAGATAGCAAAGCATGAAAATTTCTGGGGAGTGCTTTATCCAGATGAGTCATATAAAGAGCAACTTCTGTCGATATGGGATGGAGGGCGACGTGAATTCATCGGACTGGAAGTAGGAATGACCTGCAAGGATGGAACGAAACGGCTCGTTTCCTGGTCAAACATCTCACCGCGGTATACTGTCCCCGGCTGGCATTCATGGACCGTCGGGTTTGACGTTACAAAGATACGGGAATCTGAAAAAGATCTTATCAGGAAGAAAACAGAGCTCAAGGCGGTCGTGAACAACATACCCGATATTGTCTGGCTTAAGGACTGCAATCTTCGGTACGTCATCATTAATCATTATCTTGAGTTACTTTCAGGAGTTACAATTGACGAGGCGGCTGGAAGACGGGATCCGTTGTGTGTTCCTGAAGGATTACAGGAGAAGGCATTAGAGAGGGACCGTCAGGTTCTCAATACAGGCCAGGTTCTTAAATATGAAGAAGAGATCATAGATAAAAATGGTATGTCGCATGTCGTCGAGACGATACGGACGCCGATCATGGATGAATCCTCCTCCGTTATCGGCATTGTCGGCGTGTGCCATGACATTACGGACCAAAGGAAAAAGGAGGAACAGTTCAGCAGGCAGTTCCTGGAACTGGAAATGAATCTTCAGGAAAAGAGCTACGAGCTGCTGGAATTAACTGAAGAGCTTGAACAAAGCCGAGAAGAGCTTGTTGCAAAGAAAACCGAACTGGAAGTGGTGGGAAAACAGGTTCTTGAAAACAGCAAGGCCCTTTCGGTCCTCGTCAAAAACATGGAGAGCGTAAAGAAAGAAGCCGAACAGAACATCATCAATGAAGCGCGCCGGATCATTACTCCCATTGTTCAGCGACTTGAGCGTGACAAGGAGCTCGAACGGCATCGCACGGACCTGAACATCCTGAAAAAACACCTCGATGATTTGTCATCGAGGCTTTCCTATACTCGATTTGCCACCGCGCTTTCCTCAACGGAGATCCAGATCGCTTCCATGATCAGGAACGGCATGAGCTCGGACGACATAGCCTCGCGCCTCAGCATATCGGTCAACACCGTCAAGACCCACCGCAGAAATATTCGCAGAAAACTGAAGCTGCAGAATTCATCGGTCAATCTCGTATCCTATCTGCAGGCCGAATTCTGAAGGCTGGGGTCAGGTCTTGCATTATAACAAAATAAGATTATGTCTTGGATCGTGATTCGTTCAATATCAGTTTCAAGCCCTGAATTTGTTATAATGCAAGACCTGACCCCATTGGTTGCCATCGGTTGATTTACATCACCAGATTCAGAATTCCACCCACTACGAGCGACGATGCGATCATTATCGCAGCGGACTTCAGAAAATCACGGATCCCGAGTTCCCTGAGGAGCACCACAAAAGTGGCTATGCAGGGGAAGAACATGGTCAGAACGATGCTTCCGATGACCATTTCCTTTGCCGTCAATGCGGACATGGCAAGCAGGCCGAGGGCGGCGTCCTTCCGCAGAAAACCGACCACGATAGCCGGTACTGAATCAGTTGGGAGACCGAGAATACCGGTAATGACCGGTGCCGTGAAATCTGCGATGTAATGGAATATCCCGATCAGATAGAGAATGTTTATGATAAAAACGGCAAGAAAGATGAGGGGGACCGCTTCAAGAAGAAAATCACTCACCCGTATCCATAATTTCTGAAAGATCGTCCCCCAGGGGGGGAATCGATAGGGCGGTATCTCGATAAGGAGTTCCGGGCTGAGGCCCTTTATAAATTTATTTAAAATAGACCCGAGAACGATCCAGACCAGAAAAAGCGTACCGTAGACAAGGACCACATACCAACCGCCGAACTTGCCCACAAGGCCGAATATCATCGCCTGGGCCGATACGCAGGGGATAGCGATGCATACCAGCGTCGCCGCTATGAAACGCTCGCGCCTGCTTTCGAGCACCCGCGTGGCGATAATGGCGGGGACGTTACATCCAAGTCCGAGCAGAGTTGGAACGATGGCGAAGCCGTGAAGGCCGATACGGTGCATCGCGGTATCGAGCAGCACGGCAAGCCGCGGAAGATATCCGATGTCCTCAAGCAAGCCAAGCATAAAGTAAAAGGAAACAATGTAGGGAAGCACCATGGCAAAGGGAACATACAGCCCGCTGCTGAGAAGCCCGAAGGATTCTACAAAATGAATTTCGCCACCTATGAGAGTGCCCACCACAACATCGTGCAGAAAACCGCTGCCACCCATATTCCGGCTCAGATTCATCAAGACAGGAAGCCAGATGTTCTCGAAGAAGGGATCCATGATATGAGAAATGATGCCCTCTCCGATACACCTGACGACCAAAAAAGAGAGGATCAGAACGGCGACGGCGATCAGCGTGCCGCTCAAGGGTTTGACGCTCGCGTCCTCCAGGCGCTCATACCAGCGATGATGCCGGTGAGATATCTGCTGAACCTGTTCAATGATATTCCCGACCTGTATCCACCGATCGTCACGTCCCTGGGGGGACAGGTGAGATGACACCGCTTCGGGAAGTCTCTCGACAAGTTCCTTGATCCCCTGGCCGGTCAGCCCCGACGTTGGTACAACGGGTACCCCGAGAAGTTCCTCAAGCTTTTCGATGTCTATTGCGATACCCCGGTGTTTCGTATCATCCCATAAATTCAGGGCGACAATGACCGGTATGTTTCTCTCCAGGAGCTGCAAGGTGAGGTAGAGGTTTCTTTCCAGGTTGGTCGCATCGACGACATTAATAACGACATCGCCGGATTTCAGCATTTTCAGGGCGATCTCCTCGGCCTGACAGGTCGGTTCAAGCGTGTAGGTGCCCGGAACATCGATGATCTCAGCCGTCTTACCCTCGATCTTCATGAACCCCCGGGTGAAGCTGACCGTTGTTCCGGGGTAGTTCGAGGACATGACACGAACCCCGGTCAGACGCGAGAAAATGACGCTCTTCCCCACGTTCGGGTTACCCATCAGCAGAATTTTCATGCTTACATCATTGGGTTTCATTATCATGGTGCTGATCACGTGTCATTGCGAGCCTGCTGAATGCAGGCACGGCAATCTTGCCTTACAACGTGTCATTGCGAGCACGCCGGAGGCGAGCGTGGCAATCTCATGTGTATTTCTTGTCATATCATGAGATTGCTTCGTCCTTTCACTCCTCGCAATGACGGAAAAATGTTGTTGCTCAATTTATCTGGTGGTTTTAAAAACAGTGTCTGAGTACCTAAGTGCGAAAAACCGGGATTCGTGATTCGTAACTCGTAATCCCAAATCCGTAATCCGTATTTCTTCCTTTTGTCATTCCGGAATCCGCATCAGCGGATATCCGGAATCCAAGTGATCTTTAAATGCATGACAAAGACTGGATTCCCGCCTGCGCGGGAATGACAGAATAACAAAATGCGCGTATCAGTAATAACACGCACGCAGCACACTTGCATACCTCTCAGGCACTCCGGCACTCCGGCACTCCGGCACTCCGGCACTCCGGCACTCCGGAACTCCGGCACTCCGGAACTCCGGTACTAAGGCACTAAGGCACTAAGGCACTAAGGCACTTTGTCACTTATTCAACCTGAACGACAATTTTCTCCGCCATTCCATAACCGATGGCGATGTGACTTCTGTTGACCTGGACCGTCACTGGTCCCTTGATCATCATGGAACTTACCTTGGTTATCTTGCGGCCCGGCATGATGCCCAGCGAGTTCAATCTGTTTATCACGTTCACGCCGCCGTTGATCTGAACGACGGTTCCGGTTTCATTTTCTTTTAACTGAGTAAGGGCTTTTGTCACTCTTGCACATCCTGCAGATCTTTCTCCCTGTCCAATGACGATATCCAGGAGAGCTTCATAATACATTGAAAATAGGACTTTCTACACTTCAAGCGCCACCATGTCAAGTTCTTTGAGAGTATTCCAAAATGTAAAGGGGGATTTCTCTTACCACGGATGAAAAAAAAGGTCCCTTCTGGGACCTGTGAAATCCTTCATTGAATATAGTACCGCGTCTTCGTTGCCTTAGAGCTATTCATTCAATAGAAGAATACAGTAAGTCCACGAAACAGATGAATGACGATACTATGAAATTATAACAGCCGGTATTCTTGAATTGTTAATCTTTTGTTACGTTTTTTGCCTGGTACCCTCTATCGGTTTCTACAACCTCAAAATTTACAATGTCCCCCTCGTTAAGTGTCCGGTAACCGTCCATGGTGATCGAAGAATAATGTACGAAAAGATCCTGACCATTTTCCTGACGAATGAAACCAAACCCCTTTTTGTCGTTAAACCACTTAACTGTCCCCTTAGCCAAAACGCACCCTCCTTGTTGCAAGAAAAAAATTAAAAAATAAGCAGGCAATTCCGTGGAATGTCAAAGAACCTTCCTGAAACGATATTACCTGTTACCCAAACAACGTTAAATTCAATAATATGATAGATTCAATGCGTCAAGAAAAAAATGATGGGGGTTGCGGATTAGAAGGATTACGGATTAATGGGATTAGCGGATTACGGATTACAAATTACGGTTCCTCAATGTCATTACGAGGAATCTGCCGTGGCGGATGACGAAGTAATCTCATGGTAATGCGAGAAGATTGCCGCGCCGCTTCGCGGCTCGCAATGACGAAAAGACAAGGCTATATTTATCGGCGTCTTTCACCTCCCTTTGAAAAAGGGAGGTCGGGAGGGATTTGTGTATGTAAAATCCCCCTAAATCCCCCTTTTACAAAGGGGGACTTCTATATTGCCGAGCCCCCAGGCACTTGGCCTTTTCTTGGTCTTTTCCTTGCCTTTTTCGAGGTGCTGATATACATTACGGGCGATTTTGACCGTGGAGACGGGAAACGGGTGATCATAGTAGAAGGCTTGGAAATATGCGGTTCCTGCGGAAACCGGGAGGCCGTCATCTATTGCGACGGCTGCGGCATCCCGTTGTGTAAGAATTGCAGGACCTTCGACCTCTGGGGATACGGGTGCGGCCATGTGGATACCAAGGCCTTCTGCAGGACCTGTTACGATGATATCGAGATCAATCCATTTGGAGGGAAAAGACCGGAGAAGTAATGAAATACGAAGGCATCATCATCAGGCCCCCCAGCGAGGCGGGGAGCCTTCTACTGCAGGTAACGGTGGGCTGCTCGCACAATAAATGCACCTTCTGCCCCACTTACAAGGGGGAGAAGTTCAGGATCAAATCCTTTGACGAGATCGAAGAGGACATTCTCGAGGCGAGCCGTTACGGCGCCATCCGGCGGGTATTTCTCTGCGACGGTGACGCCCTGATAATTCCCCAGAAAAAACTGCTTCCCATCCTGGAATCGATCAACAGGCACATCAGGGGTCTGGAGCGCATCGGCACCTATGCCAACACCAAGGCGGTGCTCAGAAAAACAACGGAAGAACTGGCCGAACTGAGAGAACAGGGGCTTGCGATCGCCTATCTCGGTCTGGAGACCGGCAACGACGAACTGCTCGAAAAAATACAGAAAGGCGTCACAGCCGGACAGATGATAGAGGCGGCCCGGCGTATCAAGGAAGCGGGTATCACCCTTTCCGTCACGGTGCTCCTGGGCATCGGCGGGACTGAAAAGAGCGAGGAGCACGCCCGTGATTCCGCAAAGGTGTTAACGGAAATGGACCCCGACTTCGTGGGCGCGCTGACCGTCATGGTCGTTCCGGGAACACCGCTCCATGATGAACAGGTTGCCGGCACCTTTGAATTGCCCGACCAGTTCGGGTTTCTCGAAGAGCTGCGGACCATGATAGCGGAATCGAACTTTACCAACTGCTTCTTTACGTCGAACCACGCTTCGAACTACCTGCCGCTCCGCGTGCGGCTGCCGGAGGAAAAGGAACGAACCGTCCGCCTGATCGATGATGTGATACGGTCACGGGACAGAAGGATCCTGCGGCCGGAATACTTACGAGGATTGTAGTATTCCGGGGTGTGGGGAATTATCAGGCGCAGTCCATCAGGCGGCTGAAAAAGGAGGAACCTATTTTACTCAAGAAGATCAGAATATGGCTCAGCTCGCTGTTCCTGCGGGTAAACAGGAAAAAGGGCCTGTCATTTCTGGAAGAAGAGATCCAGTCCATCATCGATATAGGGACCGATCACGGGCTGATAGACAAGCAGTCGGGAGAAATGATCCAGAGCATCTTCGAGCTTCGGGAAACCGTCGCCCGGGAGGTGATGGTTCCTCGAACGGAAATCGTTGCCGTCAGCGGCGACGACTCCATCGATGACATCCTCGATTTGACCTCCAAGTCCGGTCACACCCGGATGCCCCTGTACCAGGACAACATAGACAATATCGTCGGCATACTGAACGTGAAGGACCTGCTGCGGTTCTGGTCCCGGCCGATCACCGAGAGCGATATCATGTCGATACTCAGAAAGGCCTATTTCATCCCCGAGACGAAGAACATCCACCAGCTTCTGCATGAATTGAAGGAAAAGAAATCCCATATGGCGATCGTCATCGATGAATACGGCGGTACCTCGGGGCTGGTGACCCTGGAAGACCTGATCGAAGAGATCGTCGGCGAGATACATGACGAGCACGACGTGGAAGAAGTCGCCTTCGTGGAAACGGCCTCCGGTGATGTCATCGTCGACAGCCGGGTGGAAATAGAAGAATTCGAAAAGTATTTCAACATCACTGTCCCCGAGGGGCAGTTCGAGACCCTCGGCGGATTCATCTTTCATCTCATCAAAAAGATACCCATCATCGGTGAGCACATTTCATACAGGAACCTCATGATGATCGTCGAGGCCGCCGATGAGCGATCGATCAAGAAGGTCCGGGTGCGAAAGATCGAAGATTCCCCGCTCGCGGGTGGTACCGAAGGGGAAGAACCTGAACCAACGAAGGAACAACCGGCCTGAAATGAATAAGAGATCGCTTATCCTTTCACTGTTGTCGGGGGTTCTTCTCGTCCTCTCGTTCCCCAAGTTCGGTATCGGCCTTGTCGCCTGGATCGCGCTGGTCCCGTTGTTCCATGCGATCCGAGAGCTCGATCCCGGCGAAGCGTTCCTGAACGGTTTTCTTGCCGGCTGCGTTTTCAACATCGGCCTCTTCTACTGGGTCGTCCATGTCGTCGTACACTATGGAGACCTGCCGCTCTACACGGCGATCCCCATCATGCTGCTCATGGCATTCTATCTCGCGCTCTATGTGTCGGTATTCGCAGCCGGGACGGCATACTTTCGAGGGAAAGGGATCAGCGAGATCGTTTCGGCCCCGCTTTTGTGGATCGCCCTTGAATATGCAAAATCATATTTTGTGACCGGCTTTCCCTGGGAGAACCTCGCCGCTTCTCAATACGCTTTTGTGCCGTTCATACAGATCGCCGACATCACCGGCATGTACGGCATTTCCTTTTTCATCGTCCTGGTCAATGCCGTACTCTTCGCTGCCCTGATACGGCAGCGGGCACGAACGCTTGTCCCCGCCGTCGGCATAACCCTGCTCCTCGGCATTCTCATAATCGGATACGGGTACAGCAGGATGAACGCGGTGGATGACCGGGTACACAAGGCAAAGCTGATTCCCATATCGCTGATACAGGGGAATATCGACCAGTCGATAAAGTGGAACCCGCAATTTCAGATGAGAACGCTGGACATCTACCGGAGCCTGTCTTTCGAAGCGGCAAAAGAGGAAAAGGGCCGGCTTATCGTATGGCCCGAAACAGCGGCCCCCTTCTTTTTCCAGGATAACGACCACCGGCACCGGGCGATTCGGAACATAGCCGTTAAGACCCGGTCCCATCTTCTCTTCGGCGCACCCAGCTACGGAAGGGAAGAGGGGGCTTATTTCCTGCGGAACAGCGCGTATCTCATCAGGCCTGACGGGTCCATGGCCGGGCGCTATGACAAGGTGCATCTCGTTCCCTTCGGTGAATATGTGCCGCTGAAAAAATACCTTTTTTTCGTTGACAGGCTCGTTGAAGGGGTGGGGAATTTTATGCCGGGGGCGGGCTTTGAGCCTCTGATGATAGATGGGAACAAGGCCGGGGTCCTTATCTGTTACGAAGGGGTGTTCCCTGAGATCAGCCGGGAATATCGGAAGCGGGGGGCGTCACTTCTTATCAATGTGACCAATGACGCCTGGTACGGCAGGACATCCGCCCCGTACCAGCATATGAGCATGCTGGCCTTCAGGGCTGTCGAGAACCGGCTGTTCATCGCCCGGGCGGCGAATACGGGTATCAGCGCCATGATCGACCCGGCGGGACGCATCATGACAAAAAGCGGCCTTTTTGAGAGGACCTATCTGAACGGCAATATCGCCTTTCTCGAGGGGGGAACATTCTATTCACGGTATGGTGACGTCTTTACTTACTGTTGCCTGGGCTTTCTACTCGTGATATGTTTAACAGCGTTACGTTTGAAGAAGGAGTGAACCAAGATGATAGAGGAAATAACCGAAACAATACGGGACCTGGAAAAAAGAATACAGAACCTCAGGAGTTGTCTTTGACGTCGATGCCGGCGAAATAAGAATAGCGGAGTTGCAGAAACTCTCGACACGGGAGGATTTCTGGAACGACCAGGAAACGGCGCGGACCATACTTCAGGAAAAAAGCAGGCTGGAAGAGACCGCTGAAGAATGCAAGAGCCTTGAATCTAAACTAAACGACGCCGCCATCCTCTTTGATATGGCCCGGGAAGAGGAAGATGAGGCGGTTCTGGAAGAGATACAGGGCGACCTGAAAACCCTTGAAGAGGCGGTCCGTAGCAGCGAGTTGAAGACCATGCTCGGCGAGGAAGAGGACCGCCTGCCCGCCATCATGACCATCCACGCCGGGGCGGGGGGGACCGAGGCCCAGGACTGGGCCGAGATGCTCCTGCGGATGTACCTGCGCTGGGCGGAACAACGACGGTACAAAACGGACATCATCGACTATCAGCCCGGTGACGAGGCCGGGGTCAAAAGCGTTACCGTGACCATCGAAGGCGATTCCGCCTACGGTTACGCGAAGGCTGAGGTTGGGATACACCGGCTGGTCCGCATATCGCCCTTTGACACGGGGAAGCGGCGCCATACGTCATTCGCATCTGTCTTCGTCTATCCCGAGATCGATGACAGTATCGAAGTGGATATAGATGAAACCGACCTGCGGATTGACACCTACCGTTCGAGCGGGGCAGGGGGACAGCACGTCAATAAGACGGACTCGGCGGTGAGGATAACGCACCTGCCGACGGGCATCGTCGTCCAGTGCCAGAACGAACGTTCTCAGCACAAGAACAGGGCCATGGCCATGAAAATCCTCCGTTCGCGCCTCTATGAGATGAAACTCGAAGAACAGCGAAAGAAACTGGCCGAGGTCAACAAAACGAAAAAGCAGATCGCCTGGGGCAGCCAGATCCGCTCCTACGTCCTCCATCCTTACAAAATGGTCAAGGACCACCGCACGAACCTCGAGGTCGGCAACGTCGACCGTGTACTCGACGGCGACATCGACGATTTTATCGAAGCGTATCTGATAAGCTAAAGAGGGATTACGGAATAGCGGATTACGGATTAAGCTGAGGTCATTGCGAGAAGCGCAGCGACGAAGCAATCCCATGGTAATTGGACCAACCACGAGATTGCCACACTCGCCTGCGGCTCGTTCGCAATGACGGATAACCCTGGTTTGTCATTGCGAGCGAAGCGAAGCAATCTCTATGTGCAAGCGAACTTACGAGATTGCCACGCACGCCCACGGCGCGCTCGCAATGACGCTCATATGTAATGTAGTTCACCGATCTATCGGCGCCTTTAAAAACGTTGGATGAATCGGGCAACTACACAAATCTGATGGTCCAAACGTTTTGTCAATTTGAAATTCGAATTAAGTACAATTTGGCCTATCGGAACCAACGATCTACTTTTTTCATCATTCCGGAATCCGCGTCAGCGGATATCCTGAATCCATGATCAATTAATTAACGCTTGACATAGTTATCACCGGATGATAACCATACTATCAAATGAAAAATGACCGATGCGACGATGATTACGAGCTTAAAACACTTTTAGAACTCAATGGAAACAAGACAACTCACTATGAATTTGATTCCGCCTCTCAATTGATAGAGGATTTTTGGAATACGGTCGAAAAATATATTTGAAGAGGATGCGTATATCATGGCGGAAAGAGTTGTAATAGGAATTATGCCTCGGGCTGATTTTAAAAAGTATACGTTGGAAATTGCCAGAGGTGAGAGAAAACCCAAACGGGGAGAACCGAAAATATGGTTTGATTCAACCGAATCCATGGCACAGATACTCAGCACAAAAAATAGAGAGTTATTGCGTATCATCAGAAATGAAAAACCGGAATCGATTATAAAACTTGCTGCATCAAGCGGAAGGCAAAAAAGTAATCTCACCAGAACGCTCAAAACCATGCAAGAATATGGAATTGTCTCTCTTGAAAGGCACGGAAAAACAATAAAACCCAAAGTGCTCGTGGATGAATTTATCGCTTCTTTCGGTTTATAGAAAGATCAAGGATTAGGGGCCGCAAATCGGTATTCGAGAATCAGGATTCGTGATTCGGGAATCTGAGTTTGATCCATAATCCGTGCGTCTCTTTTTTTGTCATTCCGGAATCCGCGTCAGCGTATATCCGGAATCTATATTTACATGCTTTTGTAGTCTGCCGATTTATCGGCTCCTTTTTCGTAATTACATAATATCCCTGGTCATTGCGAGAAGCGCAGCGACGAAGCAATCTCATGGTAATTGGTCTAACCACGAGATTGCCACGCACGCATACGGCGCGCTCGCAATGACGTTTGTTTATCACTTGTTCCGAATTCACATTTCTGATATTATGATTTCAGAATTTACTGCAAAGAGGATAGAAAAATGCAAATCACTAGATCCTTCAAGTCAGAGATCAAAACCCGGGGACAGCTTACCATTCCCAAGAAGCTCAGAGATACCCTCAATCTGGAAGAAGGTCAGGAGGTGTCCATCATTCCTGTGGGGGATTCTTTTGTGGTTACCCCCAGAAGGCTCGAGCTCGATGAGGCGCGTCGGCAGATACGGCAGATACTCAAACGCTCCAGTTGTTCAATTCAGGAAGTAATGGAAGGCTTGCAGGAGGAACGCGCATCACTTTACTCTGAGCTCTATGGCAAAAAAAACGATTAAGATATTTCTTGATTCAAATGTAATATTATCGGGCTTGTTTTCAGAAACAGGCCCTCCTCGTATTATTCTCGATATTCTTTGCGCACACATCCCCGGGGTAAGCGGCGTGACCGGTCATTACAATCTCATGGAGATCGAACGCAACATCAAAAAGAAAATGCCTCAGGTGTATCCCGTATATGAAAAATATATGCCACTCTTAAATTTAAAGATCATTCCCCTGCCTTCATCAGATGATATTCAAGAACATTCCGGTCATGTGCGGGATAAAGACACCCCCGTAATTGTTTCTGCACTCCACAGTGGCGCTGACTATCTTGTGACCGGAGATAAAAAGGATTTCGGCACATTAGCAAGGTCAAGATCATTTACCTTCCGCATTGTAAATCCCTCTGAAATGCTCGATATCTTTGGAAGGTACCTGGGTCATACAAAAAACCCCCGACTTTTAAAACGGGAACAAGAATGATTCTACTTTAAAAAAGGAACAAAAATAACTCTACTTTGAAAAAATAAAGCCTCTTATCAAGAATATCTCCCGCAAGGAAGCCATCGGGAACATCGGCAATTTCGGCGGGCTCTTTCACCTTGATGTGGAAAAATACAAGAACCACCCTTCGTAAAAGTTCATACACGAGAATCCCCCTTTGTAAAAACTCAAAGACAAGAATCCCCCCTTTATAAAAGTTCATATACAATGATCCCTCCTTTATAAAACTCAAACACATGAATCCCCCTTTATAAAACTCAAATATAAGAATCCCCCCTTTGTAAAAGTTCAACTATAAGACCCCCCCTTTGTAAAAGGGGGGCAGGGGGGATTTAAAATGCTACCATACAAACCAAACCTCAAGCTCCACTCACGCAACCTCAGAAAAAACATGACAGACAGCGAACTGATCCTCTGGCAACGGTTGCGAAGAAAACAAATCCTTAATATACAGTTCTACTGTCAAAAACCGATCGGCGATTACATCGTGGATTTCTATGCGCCAATGGCAAAGCTCGTGGTCGAGATCGATGGTTCGCAACATAAGGATGAAGAGAATGTTGAAAAAGACCGCATCCGTGATGAAACGTTAGCCGATATGGGTTTATCGGTATTACGGTTTCATTCCAATGAAGTGTTGAGAGAAACAGATGCAGTTGTTGAGGTCATCTACAGGACTGTTAAAAGGAAGATTAATATAAAATCCCCCTGAATCCCCCTTTTACAAAGGGGGACTGGTTTTACTTCATTTTGTTACCCCCTCTTTAAAAAAGAGGGGGGCTAAGGACTCCGGCGGAAATGTAGTTTTCCGATTTGCCTGCTCTTATAAAATTCACTCGATGAATTGTACTGAAGAAGACTCAATGATTTTCTGGTGATGGTAAGTGGGTTGCGAGGAAACGTTTTATTAATATGGCTGGTACGTGGTCCGGCTTGTAATAGTCATAAAATATATTTGTATGTCGATAATTCTTAAGTAGAGCCAATTCCGCCTTTGCCCCCTTCTGTTGTAATTCATTGTACAATGCCACAGCATTTGTCCTTGGAACAGCCCAATCATCTCTGCCATGAATAATTAAACTTGGCGGTTCGATACCAGTCACCTGGTCAACAGGTGAGGCAAGTTGTTTCGAAGGGGAAGATATCAACCTAATATATTCTGCAATGGTTGGGCTCAAGTAGTTTTCCTTTAAATTCAAATCATAAAAACCGCTCATAGGAATCCAGCACTTCACTTTTGCCTTGTCTATATTATATTTCAATTGCCACCGGGTTCCAGTTACCAATAATGCAGCTAAGTGAGCGCCGCATGAAGCGCCCGTTATGGCTATGTTATCAGGGTCACCACCATAATTTTGAATTTTTTCTGTGACCCATTTTAATGCTAGTGCACAATCATTAATTGCCTCATTAAATGGATACTCTGGTACATAACGATAATTTATAGAAACTACTGTATATCCAAGGGATAGCCAAGAAGGCACAGCTGGTACAACCGCAAAACTAGTCGATTCCCCAGGATGGATAAAAAATATTACCGGTCTCAAACTTGGTGACTTTATAGTATAGACATCAAGTGTCTGCAGATTATGAGGACCGTATTGAATTTTGTGAGTTGGTTTAATTGGATTGGTTAGATAATTCTTAATTACCTCATTTTTACAATCAATGTCCTTCTGTTTTAA
>JAFGTS010000047.1 GCA_016933965.1 Deltaproteobacteria bacterium
CTCAAAACTCGCCTCCGGCTCAAACAGCTGAGATCGCTTATCCTCCGCTTCGCCGAGATGTATGACAAAAACGTTTCAATGGCCGCTTCAAAAGGGATCCATCACTGACAATATATGAAAAAGCTGGATTCCGGATATCCGCTGACGCGGATTCCGGAATGACAGAAAGTGGAAATGACGCGGATTCCGGAATGACAGAAAGTGGAAATGACACGGATTCCGGAATGACAAGAAGTGAAAGGTGGCGCGGATTCCGGAATGACTAAAAGTGGAAAGTGACGCGGGTTCCGGAATGACAAAATTGGTACATACGATTACCGGAATGAAAGAAAGGGGTATTTGAACGGTTGCGGTCAATCCCCCTTTTTCAGCAGGGTATCCAGCAGGATATCGATGGACCGGCACTGCCGGCACATGATGACACCGTCGCGGTTGATAAGAACGAGATTGGGAATGCCAACGATGCCGTATGAGAGTGCCACCGCGGCATCCCTGTCGAGCAGCACGGGGTAGGGGAGCTCGTATTTCCCGGCATAGGCGCTGACACGTTCGGGGGTCTCCTGGATATCGATTGCGAGAAGCACCAGTCCCTCGTTCTTATAGGTGGCGTATAGTTCCTTGAGATAGGGAATGATGGCCCGGCAGTGTGGACAGGTGGTGTTCGTGAACTGGAGAAGCACGACCTGTCCATGGTAATCCGAGAGCCTGACTGTTTTTCCCTCGAGATCGGTAAGGGTGAAGTCCGGGGCCGGGACCTCGATGCTCTGTTTCCATATCTGTGTCCATCTGTCCTGGGCCTGAAGCGGGGCCGCCAGGAGGACCGACACCAGCATAACCGCAACGACGGGTATCATAGTCCCTGAGAGATCATTCATAGCGTTCTCCTATATGAAGAGCATACCGGCCCTGATCAGGAGGTATTCTCCCATGCCGATCATGAGCCAGCCGAATACCTGGTTGATCCGTTTCATCCAGAGTCCCGATTTCGGCAGTCCCGCCAGAACCCTGGTGAATGTTCCGATGACGATCAGAAGGGTCCCCATGCCGAAGGCGAAGACGAACATCAGCAGCATGCCGAGCAGCACACTCCCGCCGGCGGCAATGAGACCAAGCAGAACGGCCAGGACCGGTGCCGTGCAGGGACCGATGACAAGGGCCGAAACGGCACCGATCAGAAAACCGGCCATAAAGCCTCCCTTTTTACCTCCCGGCCTGAAGCGGGCCAGTGACTGCGGCAGCGGCAGCGACAGGGAAAAGAGACCCAGCATGGAAAGCCCCATCAAAAGAAATACGTTCGCCAGGCCGAAGTAGAGCCAGGCGTTGTTCAGCATGAGGCCGAAAAGTCTGCCTGTCAGGGCCGCGAAGCCGCCCAGGGCCGTGTAGGTCATGGCCATGCCGAGCACATACACGACGGAAAGGGCGAAGGCCTTTCCTTTCGTTTCGCTTCCCCGGGCGCCGATGTAGGCGACGGTGACGGGAATGAGCGGGTACACGCAGGGAGTGAAGCTTGTCAGGATGCCGCTCAGATAGACGATGACAAAGGCCAGGATATAAGAACCCTGGAGATAGGCCACTGGATTGTCGAGAAAGGAATCAATGAGGGCTGTCATGACGCGTCGCTTATCTCCACTTTTGCTTCCGGATTGAAAGGGTTCGTTCTCATGGCGAGGGAAAAGAGATAGGGATAATCCTGTTTGAGGTGCCGCATGTAGTCGAGCCATTCAGAAGTGAGAAGCGAGTAAGCCCTCTTGATATCGATCGAAAGGTGTTTTACATCGGCCGCGGAAAGTTCTTCGATATCGGTTCTCTTTTCCAGTTCCTCCGCCAGATGGAAGACGGCCCAGAGCAGGTCCGAGAAGGTGTCGTGTTCCAGAAGATTGGGGTTCTGGAGCAGATTGATCAGAAAGTACCGCTTTTCGATCAGAAAATCGCGCAACTCTTCAAGATTTCCCCGCTGGCTGTCAATGTCGTAGTTGTATTCCCTGCACTGCCTGCCGGCGGCGCCGAAGGCCTTTGGAGACCAGTCATGGCAGGCCATGAGATTCCGGTGCATCCTCTCCGCGTTGAGGTCGAAGTCCGAGAAGAGACGAAGCAGTTCAGTGCCGACTTCGCTGAAGAAAGCGCCGATGACCATGTTCAGTTTGTACATCATCGCGTGTTTCTCCCGGTAGTTCAGGAGTTCGTGGATGATCATGGTAACCAGCATGACCTCGACAAAGACAAAGGCGATATCTCCCACAAGGAATATGAAGAGGTGGTGGGGATCGCGAAAGATCATGAAATGTATCACATAAAAAACGACGGAGAGGGTCAGCAGCAGCACCCCCCAGAATATCTTCCATTTGTCCAGCATAGTGTCCTCACAAAAAATTGTCAGTAACGCGCACCGGGTATGTCTGTTCGCGAACAGCTGTCCCGGTCGGTTTTCCAGAGAAACTCGATCTCTTTCCGCATACCCAGGCGGGTAAGGGCGAAATCGAACCTGGCAGGATCACCGGGAGTAATACGCCGGAACGCCTCAGTCACCTCGAGGGCCGTTTTCATGTCCGCCTGGACGCGTGTTGTCAGTCCCAGGTCGAGACAGAGCCGGTGCATATGCGTGTCGAGGGGCACGATGAGCCGTGACGGCGATATGTCGTGCCAGCCGCCGGGATCGACCCTGTCCCTGCGCACCATCCACCGCAGGAAGAGATTGAGCCGCTTGCAGGCGCTCCCGCGACGCGGGTCGGGAAGGAGACTGTTTTTCCCGATCCGTGATCCTGCCCGTAACTCCTCCACAAAAACACACAGGGAAGGAAGTACCGTGCCTTCTTTACCCACGCCATCCATGGTTTTACTGAAGAACGTATGGAAAGAACCATGGTGGTGGAGAAACTCTTTCATGCCGATCAGCAGCTCCGCCATGTCCGTTGCCGTCGTGAACCGATGCTTGAAGTCCGATACAGCCGCCCTGAGCGCTTCATGGTCGGCTTCTTCGAGAAATCGGGCCGGCGAGGGGTTCATTTTCTCAAGGACGCGGGAAACGCTGCAACATATCTGGGCCACCCTTCCGTAAGCGAGCGATGAGGCGATCATCCCCGCGATCTCCCGGTCCTCGACGCGCTCATAGTGATAGAGATATTCCACCGGGTCGGGATGGACATGCACCCGCCGGTTGTATTTCCTGTACAGGCGGTCAAGTGTGTCACCGAGTTCTCTCTGTGTTCCCCGGAAGGATGCCATCGTTCGCCCGCCTTGTCCTTCACTCTTTCAGCGTTTCCAGTGCCCCGATAATGGATTCCAGCGATGGGCGCTCGTTGACATCATGGACGTCTATGTAACGGATAACCCCTTCTTTATCGATAATGATAATGGCACGTTCCGCCGTTCCGTCCGACCTGAGGATCCCGTATGTTCCCGCCACCTCACCGTGGGGCCAGAAATCGGACAGCACGGGAAACCAGAGGTCACCCATCTGGTTCGTCCATGCGTAGAGGCTGGGTATGTTGTCTTCCGAAATGCCGAGCAGGACGGCGTCGTTCTCTTCGAAGAGTTGCTGCACGATATTGTACCCCGGCCACTGGTCCGAACAGACAGGGGTCCACGCGGCGGGGATGAATGACAGGACCACGTTTTTCTTTCCCCGGAAATCACTGAGCCTGACCGTCCCGTGATGGATAGACGGCAGTGTGAAATCAGGTGCCCGGTCTCCCACGGCCACCTTCAGGACGCTGTCCACGGGTGTCAATCTCCCTGGATTATAGGTGTTCTTTTTAAAGACGTCGGACAGTCCGAAAGCAGGGGCGCTGATGAAGAGAAGGATCAGCACTCCGGCACAGCCTGCCGCGGTGTACCTTGATCTCATGGGATACCTCCTCATAGCCCCGCGTTCTTCATGATCTCACTTAGAAACTCTTTCGGGTTTTCGAACCCCCCCAGTTTTGAATAGACTACCCGGGGTGTGTTTTCTCCGACGACGACACCGAAGAAATAGGGTGTTCTGACCTCGCCCAGTGATTTGTGCAGGGTAAAATCACCGTCGTCGATCAGCGGGAAGGGGATACCGTATTTTTTCCGGAAAATATCCGCTTCAAAGGCCGAGTTTCCCGCGGCGATGCCGATCAGCTTGACCTTTCCCCTGGAGGAGGCATCGCCTTCTATCATTCTGAAAAGCTCACTGACCCGGGGTGCTTCCCGCTGGCAGTGGGGACAGTACATGCTGAGGACCTCAACGATGACGACCCGGGCCTTGATGTCGCCCATGGAAAAGGTCTTTCCCCCCTTTAATCCGAGGTAATCGCGGTGTTCCCTGCTTTCCGGCATCTTAAGAGGAATGTCCGGAAAATCATCTCCCGGTGCCGGTGGGCCGGAAGCAGCCGGAGCGGCTGTGAAAAGAATCATTATGCACAGGGCCATTACGGCCAGCATGCCTTTCCTGATCATCGTCTTTCTCCTGGGTGCCGATCTTTTTGAACGGAAGTTGCATCAACCACCGTCGAGACCGCCGTGTTCTCTTTCTCTGAGCCACGAAGCAGGATCGGAGAGGTAGAGTTTCATGTCACTGAGAGCAGCAAAATGGTCCCTTTCCTCGGCGATCATCTGTTCGATGAAGGCTTTTTCCAGCTTGTCCGACGCCGTGGATACATGCTTCCGGTAGTGGTCGATCGATTTTTTTTCAAAGTCGATGCCGATGTCAAGGGCCTCGATATCGCCGGCATCGGCCTGTATGTCCGCACCATAACGGCGCGCCATTTCCCTGAATATCGTCGTGAGCCCGCTGTGACCGATGGCGTAGGTCTTCCAATCGCCGGTCCAGGCCCGGCGGCCACCGAGCGATTCATATATTGCTTTGATGCGCTTCATGTGAACCACTTCATCTTCCATGAGCGTCAGGAATATTTCCTTTCCCGGCTCGCTCCGGCAGGCTGCAGCGGCCTTTTCGTAAAAGGCCCTTCCTTTTTCTTCCATTTCGAGGGCCTGTGACAGCATCCGCATGGACCGGTCAATCTGTTCTTTCATGACGCCCTTTCTCCTTCCGTCACCGCCCGGACATCAGGCATTACTTATCAACGACGGCGTCGGGTTTCAGAACGCCGTCGGAAACGAGTGGCAGGACCTTGTCGACCGTGAAGAATACGATGTATTTCGACTCATTATCATACTTCGTGGTGAATATGGGGTATCGTTTCTTCCTGATCGGTTCGATCAGTTCCATGTTGTTCTCTTCTTCCCTGACCTTCGTCAGGTACAGACGTTTTCCCCCGTACCCGGCTCCTCGTTCCGTAAAAAAGTATGCCGCGTGGGAATTTGACTGCAGGTTGTGGTGGGTCAGGTGGCCTGCCATGATGAACGCAACAGTTCCGTCTTCCATCACCGTCGGCCTCGAGAGGGCCGCCACATTTACCCTTCCCTCGGCGTCCGCCGTTGCCATGATCCCGAATCCCTTTACCTTATCGAAATATTCAGCCAGGTTCATTCGCATATCCTCCGTCGGATGTCTGTTGTAGGGGATGGGTCCCCATACTCTATTATGATGACGGTGCTTCTCCGCCCGTTGCTCAGCCGTAAGGAACCGCCAAACGAGGGAAGGACCGTCAATTCCTGCCGAACAGGCGCCACCGGCCCATCAGCTTTTCCAGAGACCGTGAATATTGCAATACTCGCGGACAGACATGTTGTCACCGGTGACGCAGAACTCTGCCTCCGGTGCCTCTCCCGGTTTCAGGAACTGCCGGTACGTCTTGCCGTCCACGATGACCTCGATCCATTCGATGTAATGCTTTTCTTCCATGGGATGGGCGACGCTTCCCACCTTTGCCTTGAGCATGTTTCCAGCCTGTTCCTTCACGGGGACGTGTTTTTCCTTTGCCGCATCAACGGTATTTTCCTTGAACAGTTTCATGGGCTGATTGCAGCAGATAAGCTCTCCCTTCCCTTCATGGAGAACTTCGACAATGTTGCCGCATACTTCACATTTGTAAATCTGAAGTCTTTCCGTCATGGCAACCCCTCCTCTTTACTGGTATCGGGTTCTCAGTTTTGAAAGCAGATTGAAATGCTTTCGTTCCTCGTTGATGACCTCATCGATGGCACTGTGCTGTTCCTTTGAAACAAATCCCTTGATCTCGTGATAGTAGAGGATCGAGTCAAGTTCGCGGCGGATGGCAAAGTCTATCGCCGAAAGGGTGTCGGTGATACCCGACAGTTCACGGTCCATCGTTTCCTTTGTAAAGATCAGATTGTTGTCGGCGTAATTGTGGAGGTACGAGGCGTATTCGCCTGGATAGCTTTCAGGGAGGTCATGAACTTCTAATGTCGAAAGCATCCCCTTGAATACCGCCTTGTGATTCTCCTCCTCTTTTGCCAGGTGCTCAAAGAGCTTCTTCGTCTCTTCTTCATGTGCCAACTGAACGGCATACCGGTAAAAATTGCTTCCGTTCTCTTCGATTCTCATGGCTATTTCAAGTATATCGCCTGCTTCAAACCGATTTCCCATGTACGTCTCCTTTCTCCCTGCAGTCATCGCTCTGATTTCGCATCTTCTCCGCCGCTGCTGCTGCTGTTACGAATGTACCTCCCTCTTCTGCCGCTGAGAGGTGTCGTATCTTATTCATTAATATATGTCTTAATCATTCCCTGTCAAATTGGTCCTTTGAAGCGCCGCAGACCGGACAGGTCCAGTCGTCGGGAAGGTCTTCGAAGGATGTGCCGGGGGGGATGTGGTTGTCGGGATCACCCTTTGCCGGATCATATATATACCCACACACGCTGCAGATGTAACGGGGGAAGGCTGCCGTTTTCACTTTGTCCTTGCTGTCTTCTATGAAGGTGGCCGCCTTTTCGGGTGTTTTGCCGCCTTTGACCTGGTGGTAGTAGGCATAGGTCATTGGTGTACCTTTCCGGAGGACCTCGGCCTCGACGACCTCGCCGATGAAGACGGTATGGGTGCTCAGTTGGACCTGCTCGATGACGCGTGCTTCGAGGCAGGCCAACGTGTTGTCGAGAACGATCGGTGCCCCCGTCACGCCGGTCCTGAAATCACAGCTTGCGAATTTGTCGACATCACGTCCGCACTTGAAACCGAAGTTTCCGATAAGCTTCAGGGGCGCGTCCTCGGAGAGAACAGACACGCTGAAAACGCCGCTCGCTGAAATGAATTCATGGGTAAGGTTTTCCCGGTTGATGCTGACCGCTATCGTGACAGGTTTGGACGTTGTCTGGACAACGGTGTTTACCACCTGTCCGTTGAACCGATCATCCTTCCGGGAGGAAACAATGTAGAGGCCGTACGTCAATGTTCGCAATGCCTGTTGATCCATGGAACACTCCTTTTTGTTCTGTACTGTGAATTAATGCTTTATATATCGGGATGTTCGGCTTCCCCTGAGAGAATGTGCCGTGAGAGTGCCGGCTTTCCGATCCTCGATTTTTGCAAAAAAAGTATAATTCACCTTGCTGTACTCTTCAATGGAAATTTATATATTTTTTTAATTTTTGAGCACTTACGAAGGATTACCCTCTGTGGCGGAACCGGTGCGTTTTTGTCGCAACTTTTTCTTGACAATCCATTTTTTTTTGTTTAAGAGGTATCCATCAAATGATGGAATCATAGTGTGGGATAGGGTGATGGCATGACCCGTTTGGGCACGGTACATACCATCACATCATTCGGTTGAATCAATACAAAAAGTATCAGCGAAGCGGGAACTGCTCACGTAAGAACACTCCGGTCAGTAATCGATTGCACGCAGTTTGGTCTTGCGGTCGATGCGGCGGTGAATATATCCGTGCGGAAATCACGGTGCTGCGATCATGGGTGTTTAAGAAAAAACAGCAATTATATTGAAAGGAGGTTGTGGAATGGTAGGTATTACATCCTACGGGGCTTACATTCCCCGGTACCGGCTGAACAGAATGCTCGTCGTCCAGAATATGGCCTGGTATTTTCCGGTTATCATGGCCGTTGCTCAGGGCGAGAAAGCGGTGGCGAACTGGGATGAAGATGCGGTAAGCATGGCTGTTGCGGCCGGCTATGACTGCATGATTGGGAAGGATCGCAAGGCGCTTGACGGGGTTTATCTGGCGAGCACGACGCTTCCCTTTTCCGACCGGTTGAACTCAGGCATCGTTGCGACGGCCCTGAACGCACCCGAACAGGGAGCGATGAACGCCGACTTCACGGCGTGCATGAAAGCGGGTACAACTGCGGCGATCGCGGCCCTGGAAGCGATCGAGTCAGGCAAAAAGGACAGCGTACTGGTCACGGCCGCGGATCAGCGGGGCACCAAGATGGCAACAATGTTTGAAATGTTCTACGGCGACGGTGCCGCGGCGCTTCTCTTCGGGAAGAAAGATGTCATCGCGGAGTTCAAGGGCAGCTATTCGCTCAATGCCGATTTCGTGGATCATTACCGTGGCTGGAACAAGGAATTCGACTATGGCTGGGAAGAACGATGGGTCAGGGATGAAGGATATGGAAAGATCATTCCCCAGGCGATCGCCGGATTCTTAAAAAAGACGGGAATGAAAATAGAAGACTTCAACAAGGTCATTTACCCCTGCTATTTCGGTGGGACCCACAGCGGTATCGCGAAAAAGCTGGGTGTCGACCCGGCGAAGGTTCAGAACAACCTGCACGCCGTCTGCGGTGATACGGGAGCGGCCCATAGCTTCCTGATGTTCGCGGCGGCTCTCGAGGAAGCGAACCCGGGGGACAAGATCCTTCTGGCAAGCTTCGGGCAGGGGTGTGATGTTCTGGCCTTTGAAGTTACGAAGAACATCAAAAAGCTGAAACCGCGGCTTGGTTTCAAAGGCTCCCTAGAGCGCAAGGCGAACCTTGACAGCTATCAGAAATTCAGCAAGTTCCGTGATCTGATCATAGCAGACCTCGGGATCAGGGGTGAAGCCAATCCTTCCAGTTCGCTCACGGTGCTCTGGCGCAAGAGAAAGACCCTGTACGGGTTTGTGGGCCTCAAGTGCAACAAGTGCAAGACACCCCAGTATCCGGGCAACTCGATATGCGTCAATCCGGATTGCGGCAGCATCAATGATTTTTCGGAATATGAATTCGCCGACAAGAAAGCCAAGATCCTCATGTACACGGGGGATATGCTGGCGGCATCGGTGAATCCGCCGTCGGTTTACGGAATGGTGGGTTTTGAAGGTGGCGGCAGGACATTCATCGACTTTACGGATTGTGATCTGACCCAGGTCAAGGTCGGCATGCCGGCGAAGATGTCTTTCAGAAGACGCAACAAGGACAAGGAACGCGGCTTTACCGGCTACTTCTGGAAGGCAGTTCCCCAGGTGGAAGGATAAGGAGGTGAACCATGGCAAGTGGAATACGAGATAAAGTAGCAATCATCGGCATGGGCTGCACGAAATTTGGAGAGCGATGGAATGACGGTGCCGAGGAATTGTTGGTGGAATCCTACCAGGAGTGTATGGAAGATGCCGGAATCGATAAGAAAGATATCGGCGCCGCCTGGCTGGGATGCTGTTTTGATGAAGTGGATATCGGCAAGAGCGCTCTTCCCGCGTCCCTTGCTCTGCGTCTTCCCAATATTTCGGTGACGCGCGTTGAAAACTTCTGCGCCAGCGGAACGGAGGCCTTCAGGGGTGCCGTGTACGCAGTTGCTTCCGGGGCTGTTGATATCGCCCTGGCCATCGGTGTGGAGAAATTGAAGGATATCGGTTACGGTGGACTGCCCGAGTTCAGCAGCGCCATGGGTCCCTATAACTTTCTGTGGTTCCCGAACGCGACGGCGCCCGGCTGCTTTGCCATGCTGGCCACAGGCTACGCGGCGCATTACGGCATCGACATCCAAGACGTGAAGAAGGCCATGGCGCACATATCAGTGAAGAGCCATGCCAACGGTGCCCTGAATCCCAAGGCACACCTCAGACGTGCCGTCACGGAGGAACAGGTGCTCAATTCCCCCATGATCGCCTTCCCCCTGGGGTTGTTTGACTGCTGCGGTGTGAGCGACGGTTCGGCTGCTGCCATCGTTACCACGCCGGAGATCGCCAAATCTCTCGGCAAGAAAGATATTGTAACCGTCAAGGCCCTGCAGCTTTCTCTGAGCAGTGGTACGGAGATGGCCTATGACTGGGACGGCGCGCATTTCGTTACTACCACCCGGGCGGCTGCAGAGGCTTATAAAGAAGCAGGTATCAAGAATCCGCGGAAAGAGATCAGCATGATGGAAGTACATGACTGCTTCTCCATCACCGAGTTGGTGACCATGGAAGACCTCCATATCTCCGAGAGGGGAAAGGCCCCCAAGGATATCATGGACGGTTTCTATGATCGTGAAGGAGGAGGAGTTCCCTGCCAGGTCGACGGCGGCCTGAAATGCTTCGGTCATCCCATCGGTGCATCGGGCATCAGGATGCTCTATGAAATGTACTTGCAGCTTCACGGCAGGGCGGGTGACCGGCAGCTGAAGGACCCGAAATTTGGATTGACCCATAACCTGGGCGGTTTCCCGATGATGAACGTCTGCAGTATCGCCATCATCGGAAAACAGGATGCGTAAGGAATGCAGTATATTTCACAAAGGAGGTGAACTATGGCCGATCTGTCTAAGACCGGAACCGAATACTCTCCTCTCGTATGGGAAGTGGAGAGGGGAAAAATCAGAGAGATGGTCGGTGCCATCGGGGATCCGAACCCGGTGTATCGGGACAAGAAGAAAGCCGTGGAAGCGGGGTATAAGGATTCTCCCGCGCCGCCGACCTTCCTGACGGTTCCCATGATGTGGGCCGGCGAGATGCCCAACATCATCAACGACCTGAAGATCAATTTCATGATGGTGCTCCACGGTGAGGAAGAGTACGAGTACTACCAGCCCATCTACCCCGGAGACGTGATTTCCGGTACTCCGAAGATAATAAGTATGGAGGAAAAAACGAGTAAATCAGGCTCGAAGATGGACCTGGTGACCGTGGAAGTCCTTTACACCAATCAGCGGGGCGAGAAGGTCGCCAAGGCCCGATCGCTTCTTATCGAACGGAAATAAGGGGGATAACCATGGCAGAACAAATCTTTTTTGAAGACGTTAATGTGGGCGACGCGATGCCCGAACTGGTAAAAGGCCCTCTTCAGAAGCTGCAGTTCGTCATGTATGCCGGTGCCTCCGGTGACTTCAATCCCCTGCACACCGATGATGACTTCGCCAAGGCGGTGGGCATGAAGAACGGTGCCATATCCCACGGAATGCTGGTCATGGGGATCGTGGGACAGGCCGTGTCTTCATGGGTTCCCCAGAAGTACCTGAAGAAGTTCGGTGTCCGCTTTGCCGGGATGACCCAGCAGAACAGCACGATCACCGTCAGCGGTACCGTGACGGATAAGCGTGTTGAGAACGGTGAGAACATCATCACCTGTGATCTGTTGGCGAAGGACCAGGACGGCGATGTGAAAATAACCGGCAAGTTTGAAGCGGCATTGCCGAGTAAAGGATGACGGAAACTCAAGAAAAGCGGCTGCCCGGTGGGATGCTGATCAAGCCGGGTGGCCGCCATGAAATCCAGGAGGGAGAATTATGTCGAAAATCGATTTTACGGGAAGAGTAGCAATCGTGACCGGTGCCGGCGCCGGTCTGGGTAAGTGCCATGCGCTGGAACTGGCAAAAAGAGGGGCAAAGGTTGTCGTGAACGACCTGGGCGGTTCACGAGACGGTGTGGGTTCCAGTGATTCGGCGGCCAACCTGGTGGTTGAAGAAATCAAGGCTGCCGGCGGAGAAGCCGTTCCCAATTACGATAATGTCGCAACCGTTGCAGGTGGTGAAAATATTGTCAAGACCGCCATCGATAACTACGGCAAGGTGGATATACTGATTAACAACGCCGGTATCCTGAGAGACAAATCGTTTGTCAAGATGGATGAAGAAAACTGGGATGCCGTCATGGCGGTTCACCTGAAGGGCGCCTATTGCGTGACGCGCCCCGCGTTTATCAATATGCGGGAAAACGGGTACGGGCGTATCGTGATGACCACATCGGGTGCCGGGATATTCGGAAACTTCGGTCAGACCAACTATTCAGCAGCAAAGTGCGGCATCGTGGGCCTGACGAATGCCCTGAAACTTGAAGGTGCCAAGTATAATATCAAGGTAAACGTTCTTGCTCCCGTTGCCGCCTCGCGGTTGACAGAGGATGTGTTGCCCCCCGATTTCTTTGAAAGACTCAAACCCGATTTCGTAACTCCGGCTGTTCTCTACATGTGTGCGGAACAGTGTCAGGATACGGGAGTCATTATCAATGCCGCTCTGGGATATTACAGCAGGTCGGCCATGCTGACGGGACCGGGTGCCATCCTTTCAGACGGCGTGAAGATCCCGACACCGGAAGACGTTATGGAGAACTGGGCCAAGATTACCAGTCTCGAAAACCCCAAACTGTTCAATCAGGTTCCCGAAATGTTCGGAGAACTTGGTCCCATCCTCCAAGGTTAGTGAGGAAACCCCCGGCCGGGCACAATGCCCGGCCGGGCTCCCTGCAGGCCGCAACCGGTGTACGGCGAGCCTGATCCGATACTCTGCAAGTTCATGTAAATCACGGCAGCCGGTGATGCGAATCAGGTGCATGATTTTTCTAATGATATCCATCATTTGATGGAATCATCGAGTGGAAGGAAGCAATGGAATCAATACTTGAGAAGGCCCGGAAGGATCCAGAGTCGATGAAAGGGAAAATCCTGGCGGCCGCCCGCCGGGCTTTCGGAGAGTACGGCTTTCATGGGACCACCATGAGAATGATCGCCCGGGAAGTCGGGATAGATATCTCGACGCTGCACTACCACTGGGGTGAAAAAAAGGATCTCTATGAGGCCGTCATCATCGACATCAACAACGATCTCCGGGAGAAGCTGATCGAAGTGGAGGAAATGATACACGGGAAGCCTCTCGAAAAGCGCGTGGCGATCGGCATTGACTTCATGACGGAATATCTCTTTGACCATCCGGAGATATCGAACCTTGTCCTCTACCGCTATTTTACGAAGACCCGATATGAGGCGAGTCACGATTTCAAGGTTCCCGAGTTTACCATCGATATCGTTCGTTCCATGGGACTCAACCAGGGAAAGGAATATCTCCCTCAGTCGATGGCCTCGATCCTGGCGGTCATGAATTCGATGCACAATTTCATTTCCGGGGAAGAATTATTTCGCCCGATGATCAAAGTGGGGAAAAAGAAATACAAAACTCTGGTGAAAGAGACATTGAAATACATTTTTGTCGCTGCCTTTACGCAGGCAGGAAAAAATTCTTGAAAAAAATCCTTGACCGGGTTTTTCCTTTCGGAAATCTCCGCCGCACCGCGGGGCGGAGCACAAGCCCTTTCAGGTGAGGAGAATTGAGATCATGGAAATTATCCAATACACGGAAGAACACAGGATGTTCAGGGATACGGTGCGGAAATACCTCGAAAAAGAGGTGATTCCTTATATAGAGGAATGGGAAAAAGAGGGGATCACACCCCGGAGTGCCTGGAAAAAACTGGGAGAGCAGGGATTTCTCTGCATGAATGTACCGGAGGAATACGGCGGGCTCGGCGCCGATTTTCTGTACTCCGTCATCATGACCGAAGAGATGTCGAGAACCAATCATTCAGGTCTCTGCACAGCCCTGCACAGTGATGTTGTCGTTCCCTATATTACGGCCTATGGTTCGGAGGAACTTAAAAAGAAATACCTGCCCGGGTGCGTTTCCGGTGACATCATCGCCGCCGTGGCCATGACGGAGCCGAATACGGGAAGCGACCTGGCCGCCATCAAGACGACGGCGGTGGATGACGGCGACCACGTCATCATAAACGGTCAGAAAACCTTTATCAGTAACGGTATCAATTGCGGTGTCGTCGTTCTCGCCGCACGGGACCCGAACATTAAAAATCCCTACGAGGCGATCGATCTCTACGTAGTGGAGGAAGGAACGCCGGGGTTCGAAAAAGGCAAGCAGATTGAAAAGATAGGCTGGCACAGCCAGGATACGGCCGAGCTCTACTTCACCGATTGCCGGGTTCCCGTGGCGAACCGCCTCGGGGCGAAGGGCACCGGGTTTCTCCATCTTATGGAAAAGCTCCAGCAGGAACGGCTCATGGTGGCCATCGGAGGAGTGGCAGCCGCCGAGTACATGCTGGAAGTCACCATCCAGTACTGCAAGGAACGGACTGCTTTCGGCCGACCCATCTCCAGTTTCCAGGCCAACCAGTTCACGATCGTCGAAATGGCCACGGAGGTCAAGCTGGGCAGGACCTTCCTGGACAAGCTCGTTGCGGAACATATGGAAGGCAAGAACGTAGTGGTGGAAGTCTCCATGGCCAAGTACTGGATCACCGATATGGCCAATCGAGTGGCGGACAAGTGTCTGCAGCTTCACGGCGGGTACGGTTACTGTGAAGAATACCCCATCGCCCGGGCCTGGCGCGATGTGAGGGTGACCCGTATCTTCGCCGGAACAAACGAGATCATGAAACAGATCGCCGCCCGCTTCATGGGGTTGTAGGAATGAAATAACGGCGGGATTGAAAAGCCCATGCCCGGGATAAAAGGAGGGAATAACGCATGGCAGGTCCTCTCAAAGGTTTGAAGATACTCGATTTCACGACGCTGCTTCCCGGTCCCTATGCCACGATGTGCCTGGCCGATATGGGTGCCGATGTTCTGAAGATCGTTTCCGGGTCACGGCCCGATATGGCTGCCTTTGCACCGCCCTATCTCGACGACACGAACCTCTCATTCGCCACGGCCTTCCTCGGCCGCGGCAAACGCTGCATGACGCTGAACCTGAAGGATGAACGGGCGGTGAAGATCGTCCACCAGCTGCTTGCGGACTATGACATTGTGGTGGAGCAATTCCGGCCGGGCGTCATGGCAAAGTTGGGACTCGATTATCAAACCCTGAAAGACATCAATCCCGCCCTTATTTACTGTTCGCTCAGCGGATACGGGCAGACGAGCCCCCTGAAGGAACGGGCTGGTCATGATATCAATTACCTGTCGCGGTCGGGCCTCATGTCCTACTCCGGAAGAAAAAGCACGGGTCCGGCGCTGATGGGGATGCAGATAGCCGATGTGGCTTCAGGTTCGTATAACACGATCATCGGTCTTCTCGCCGCAGTGGTCCATCGTGATGCCACCGGCGAGGGACAATATATAGATGTTTCAATGACCGACGGATGCATCGCTTTCAACGTGCTCGTCGGGTGCAGTGTCCTGGCAGGTGACAGGGCGCCGGGCAGGGAGGAGTTTCTTCTCAACGGCGGTACTCTCTATGATTTCTACGAGACGAAGGATGGCAGGTACCTCAGCTTCGGCGGCCTTGAGCCGCAGTTCTTTGCAGCCTTCTGCGAGACCATCGGCCGTCCCGAACTGATCGCCGGCGGCGTGGCGCCCCAGGATCTCGATGTTGTTAAAAAGGAGATACAGGAGATATTCCGGTCCCGGCCGCTCGACGAGTGGCTGGAAATATTTAAGAAAACCGATGCCTGCGTGGAACCGGTCCTGACCCTTGATGAAGCCCTGGAAGACCCCCATGTCAAGGAGCGGGGATTGATCGTGGAGCTTGAGCTTCCCCGGGGAGGAACGGTACGACAGCTGGCGAACCCCATTAAATTTTCGCGGACACCTCCGGTATATGAAAAGGCCGGCGTCCAGGCGGGGACCCATACCCGGGAGGTGCTTCAGGAACTTGGCTACAGCGATGATCAGATCAATGAGTTCAGTGAAAAAGGAGTGTTCTCGTAAGGACCTGTTGGCGGAATCCCTTTTCCCCTGAGCCGGACGTCTTTTAATGCCTTCGAGGACGTGTCGGCTTTCGGCGGAGGCCGGGAGGCCGTGGAAGGAGGAGCGGAATGATCGCAGCATCACAGGAACAGATTCGTGAGTGGACCGAACAGGGGGCCTGGGGCACAAAGACCTTTATTGATTTTTTCAAGGAAAAGGTCGCCGCGGACCCTGATAAGGAATGCCTTGTCGATCCGATGAACAAGCAGACGCTTCTGGGGCTGGAACCGGAGCGGCTCACCTACCGGGAGCTTGAACGGGCCGTGGACGCCACGGCTGAAGGTCTCATCGGGAAGGGTATCGGCAAGGACGATGTTGTCATGGTGCAGCTGCCCAACTGCTGGGAACTTGCCATGCTCTATCTCGCCATAACCCGTGCCGGTGCCCTGATTTCTCCCATGCCCATGCAGTGGCGGCATTCGGAAGCGCTTTACATCGCCGGCATGACCGAGGCAAAAGCCTTCATAACGATTGATGACTTTCACGGTTTCAACCACGGGAAAATGGCCGAGGATGTCATGTCGAAGACACCTTCGATGAAACATATCATCAAGCTGGCGGAGATCAGGGAGTTGAAGGATGGGCCCGTGACGGGCATGCTCGACTCCGTCAAGATCGATGCGAACGACGTTCTCACCCTGTGCTGGTCGTCGGGAACGGAAGCCCAGCCCAAGGGATGTCCCATGAGTCACAATAACTGGTATAACCAGTCCATGGCCCAGATCCAGTGCGCCGGGATAGAACCGGGTGACAACCTGATCACGGCAGGTCCCCTGGTCAACATGGCCTCCATCGGGACGGTCTTTTTCCCCTGGCTCATTATCGGCGGAAAACTGGTGCTCCATCACCCCTTTGATGGACCGACCTTCGTGATGCAGCTCATCATGGAGCAGATCAACTACACCCTTCTGGTCCCCGCCGTTATCAACGCGCTGCTGAAACATCCCCGGGTCGATGAGTTTGACCTCAGCAAGATGCGGGCCATCACCCTCGGCTCGGCGCCGCCGTCGCTCTGGTCCGTTCAGGAATTGAAAAGGCGTTGGAATATCGAGTTCGGCAATATCTGGGGACAGAATGAAGGGACCGGATTTGTTTCCGGGCGGTTCGATATTCCCGACATGGAAAAGCGTGTCGATAATTTCCCGCAGTATGGGAAACCGGAAACGAAATGGCACGCGGAAGTGACGCGATTCGTCCGGACGAAGCTGATCGATCCGTCCACGGGCGAAGAGCTGACGGAAGTAGGCAGCATCGGAGAATTGCTGTATAAAGGGCCCAATGTCATTCCCTGTTACTATAAGCGCCCCGATCTTACAGAGAAATCCTTTGACAGCGAGGGGTACTTCAGAACGGGCGACCTCTTCCAGATCAAGGAGGGGGATTGCGTGGGGTTCTTTGACCGCACCAAGGACATCATTATCCGGGGTGGTTTCAATATCAGCGCACAGGAAGTGGAGAACATGCTCCTGGGGCATCCGAAAGTTGCCGATGTGGCGGCCGTGTCCATGCCCGACGACGTCCTGGGAGAGCGTGTCTGCATATACGCCGTCCCGCGAGAGGGACAGGAAATGGTTCTGGAAGATATTACCTCGTTCATGAAAGAGAAGGGCGCTGCCATTTACAAGCTGCCCGAACGACTGGAGGTAGTGGAGCTGATCCCCCGGAACCCTGTGGGCAAGGTGCTGAAAAAGCAGCTCCGGGAAGACATCAAGAACAAAATGCTTGCAGAGAAGGAGAAATAACATGGCTAACCTGCTTATTGATGAAAGAGACCAGCGCTTTTTTCTTTTTGAAATGCTGGAAATAGAAAAACTGTGTGAATCCGAGCGATATGCCGATTTTTCGAGCGATGTCCTTACCATGATCCTGAACGAAGCGCAGAAATTTGCGACAGATGAGCTCTTCCCGGTCCTGGTTGAATCGGACAGAGAGGGCTGTATCCTCGAAGGGGGCGAAATAACCGTACCCAAAGTGTTTCACCGTCTTTACAAACTGTACTGTGAGGGCGGGTGGAATTCCATGAGCCAATCCCCGGAAACGGGGGGGCAGGGGTTGCCCTTTATCATGTCCATCGCCGCCAAGGAATGGTTCATTCACAACCTCGGTTTTCTCGTTCTCGGTTTTCTCGGCGAGGGAGCGGCCCATCTCATCGACACGTACGGTACGGAGGAACAGAAGAAAAAATATATGGAGAAAATGGTCACCGGCGAGTGGAGCGGGACCATGTGTCTCACCGAGCCGAACGCGGGGTCCGACGTGGGGAACCTCAGCACCAAGGCGTTCCGGCAGCCTGACGGGACTTTCAGGATACAGGGAACGAAATCGTTCATCACCGGTCTCGACCAGGACCTTACGGAGAACATCATCCATCCCGTCCTGGCCCGCATCGAGGGTGACCCGCCCGGGACGAAGGGCATCTCCATTTTCATCGTCCCCAAGTTTCTCGTGAACGATGACGGGACGCTGGGCGGGCGCAACGATTATGAAATTGCAAAGATCGAGGAAAAAATGGGGTTCCACGGGGCCCCCACGGGAACGATAAATTTCGGTGACAACGGCGAATGTTACGGAGAGCTTCTCGGTGAGGAGCGGCAGGGCATGAAGGTCATGTTCCAGATGATGAACGAGGCCCGGATCGGAACGGGCCTGCAGGGTGTCGGCTCGGGCTCCATGGCCTACCTGCACGCCCTGCAGTACGCCAAGGAACGGTATCAGGGTTCCGACATCATGGAGTTCAAGAACCCCGAGGCGCC
>JAFGTS010000048.1 GCA_016933965.1 Deltaproteobacteria bacterium
GCATGCTTGTATATAGGATAACAGGGGGAACAGAAAATGATGAGCCGCTGAGCACCCAGTCCTTTTGCTTTTTCGATATTCAATCCAACGAACTCTCTGGAAAGGGCCCGGCATTCGGCCATCGCTTCCTCATCTCTTTCTTTGATCGCCGGACGGTAGAGATTATTCCCGCAGCAATATTCTTTTGAGAGAAAGGTATAGGTGACGCCGCCGCGGTCCAGTATGCGGATCAACTTTTGCAGAACCTGAGGCATAGCTCCGATGATCTGGCACCCGGTAATGATCACGTTTTCGGCTCTGCGATCATAGGGTAATTTAAAGGCCTCCAGAACCTCCACACGGTTGGGAAGATTCTCGCTCGTATTTCCGGTAGAACGAATAACATCGACCATATTTTCATCTATAAGCGGATGCATTACTGACCTCCAATTAAGATAAAGCCCTTATTGTCACCCCCGTTCCCTTTGTTCCATTTCAATATACCTGCATACTTTCTTTAACACACAAAACCCCGCTTTCTTTCGAGGAACGGGGTATCCGTAATCAGTCCATAATGACCTCCCATAGGGATTCAAGGGGCACACAGTGTTGACCCGCTTATCAGGCATTTTCATCGTGACGCACGAAAATCAACGTATCAACATCAAAACCCAGACCTTTTGATCTTTTAATGAATGTATCGATTACCTCCCGCGGCACCTTCGGTGTTCTTGCGAGCAACCACAAATATGATGTATCAGGACCTGTGATAAAAGCATATTCGTAACTCTCTTTGTCAAGCTCAAAGATCACATATGAACCATAAAAAGGCCCGAAGAATGAAACCTTAAGGTAGCCCTCATTTTCATTAGTAACAAAGTAAGCTTTGCCTTTTGCCACCTTCCATTCATTCTCTTTTGGTGAGTAGCCACGGTTCACAACAGCAACTCCGCCATCTTCACGCATTGAATAGTCGGCCGTAACCCGTTCAAGCCCGCGCTCAAATGAATGGTCTAATCTTGCTATTTCATACCATTTCCCCAAATAGCGGTTCAGCTCAAATTGCTTCACCGGCGTTACTGTTTCCGGCATCCCCAGACAACCAGCCAATACCAGGGAAGTTAAAAATATCAGTATCATTCTCATGGTTTTCATATCGGTATATATGTAACGACCTGCTTCAACCGCGTGGCACAGCCACGTCGGGGTAAAAGAGATTATGTCTTTTTTTCGTATTGACACAATATTGATATAGGGCATGAATTCCTGCTTAACGTGTTGTGAGAAAACAAGATGCTGTTTATTTGAAAATGATCCCGCTAATCTTCCAGCATATGAGAAAGATGATCACTACCAGGCATACAAAACCTATAAACCCGAAAACTAGATCCATTTATATGCCACCTTTTTCTTTGAATACTACCAGAAGCTCAAGCGGAAGGTAAAGGGAGTGTTTGATGATAACTGACACGATTGGTGTCCCTAAATCGCGGTGATAAAAAATAGCTTTTTCCTGTTTGCCTTGCGACTTCCCTCAATTATGCAGGATTACAATGTGCGATCGGCTGCAAGAGTCAACGGTAGACTTGACCTCTTAGCTTTTGCTTTGCTTCTTTGGTGGCAAGTTTCGATTGACATAGGACAATGTTTTCCCTATACTTTTTCTCCAAATATGTGAGTTTTTATGGGCTCTTTTTTCTCTGTATCACAATAGATCTTGGGAGAAAGGAACAGATATCATGTCTGATAAAAGAAACCTTCGCATCACTTTTTTTATTGCAAGCATCGTGACCGTGTTCATGGTGATACCCCTCATCCCCGGGGGTGTCGGTGCCCATCCCCCTCAAGAGGTCTTGCTATCCTATGACCTGGAGGCCAAGGTCCTCAGTGTTGCCGTCACTCACACCCGATTCTCCGCAGGTCATTACATAGACAAGATCGAAATTATGAAAAACGGCACATCGGTCGCCTCCCATAGTTACACGAATCAGCCTTCCGAAACCTTCTCCTACACATACAAGCTTGATGCCGCGCGGGGCGATGTCATCGAAGTAAAGGCAACATGCAACAAATTCGGCTCTGCTTCAGGAAAAATAACCGTTGAGTAGAGTCCGGCCCTTTTCTTGAAAGATTAGAGGCGTGTGTTGATGTATCCTTTTTATATTCATGTAGCATTCATGGGCACCGGCTTGCTCCTGATGGCTGTGGGGATCTTTGTGGCAAGTTTTCTCCGGAAAAAGCACTGGTGGCTGAGATTTCATCGCCCCGCAGGAATTACGGGAGCGTTTTGCCTCGGCGCCGGCTTTGCAGCGGCAGTCGTCATGGTCTCTCAGGGAGGAGGAGGCCACTTCACGGTTCCTCATGCCTGGCTGGGTCTGACCGCGGTCCTGTTCGCCATGAGCACCCCCGTTCTCGGGCATCTACAGTTCAAAATCCGCTCACAAATTCAGCAACTGCGGCGTTGGCACCGACGAACCGGTTATATCTCCCTGTTTCTGGGCATTCTCACGTTCTTTTCCGGATTAGTGGTAGCGGGATATATTTAATGATCCAGCCGGCGCTGAGCGCACAGACCCCTCTGCTGACAATATATTCCTCACCGGCGGCTTGACCTTATTGTAAATTGCAATCGGCGATCGGCTGCAAGAGTCAACGGTAGACTTGACCCCTTTACCTTACCGATTACTGAAATGTGGCGAAGTTCAGCTTATATTTGCCTTGCTCTGCAAGGAGCAAGTTAAGATCGCATAATCTCTTCAGATCCCGCCGTGCAGTTCTCTCCGATGTTCCTCGGTAAAGAGTTTTGTAAGGTAAGTTGTGTATTAAGTCCTGCAGCACTATCCCGGCATAGGATCCATGCTCGAGCATTGTGTCAATTAAGTCTTTTTGCCTTTGGGTTATTTTTTTTGCATTTCTAAGGAAAGCTGCGAAATCTCTCATAAGCAATATTCTTAGGTGTGATACAACACCTTCCTCTATCTCTTTCAGAGAATCCATTACTCCATCTAATACAAACGTGATGAATGGTGTTACATCGTGATCCTTATTTTTTCTGGCCAAAGAAAAAGACCAGAAGTAGTCGTCCATGTTTCTATAGTAATAGCTAGACAGCATGGTCGGAACCAATTTAATTCCGGACACACGAAGCAGAAAGCCTTCAACGGCTCTGGCTGTTCTGCCATTTCCATCTCCGAAGGGATGGATTAACCCAAGATAGTAATGTGCCAGCGCCGCTCTGACCACCGCATCAAGAGCCATTATTTCCTTGCTGTTGATCCATTTGCAAAATTCTTTCATAAGGTTCTGGATGTCGGGCAGACATTTGGGGGGGGTGTATACCCCACCGTGGTCTCTGTCTCCTACTTTGACCACGTGATTTCGATAAGTTCCAGGCACATTTGCTGCAAATTCTATGCTTTTGGTAATTAATTTATGTTTCTCCCTTATTGATACCTCCGTCAGTTTCACCGGCTGTTCTACAGGCTCTTGTTGTCTTATCGTTTCATAGACCGTCTTTAGATTGATTATTTCCTGCTCCGCCCTTTGTACGGATTTTCTTTTTTCACTTTCCCCGATTATTTTACCCACTTCTTCCTCGGTAAGGGGGTTGCCTTCCAAGGCTGCGGTTCCAAAAATAGATTTCTTGATAATTTCATCATTAAAACGAGTAGACCAATCTGGAAGCATTGGCAAAGAAATGACCGTCTTGTATAGTAACGTCAGACCGTAAACTTTAGAGCCCAGTGCTGTGCGGTCATACTTACTGCTGAATACGAAATTCCCGGATTTGAATGTATGGATCTTTACAATGCTGTTTTCATCCATTTTTATTACCATTTTCTATCAATGTTTCTGTCACTGTTATTGTCACTGTTTTTATCAATGTTATTATGGTATTGAATACATCACATAAAAATATATGTCAATATACTTGTCACATATTTCTGTAAAATAAGTCCTGCCTGCTGCTGTTGCAGGTTTTATGACCTTTGATGATCATGCCATCGACCTGACCTCCGAAAATTGATCAAGACATTAAGTCAGTTTTCTGACATGTGATCGCAAACCCTGCCCCAGCACCTTTTAAAATGCCTCCATGTAGATCTTCAGAATATCCGCCGGATCGTTCACGGGTCGCGCGTTGAACAGATTCGCCGTATCGGCAAGTGCGTGGAACGCGCAGGCAGGCAGGCTTTCCTCGGGGACACCCATTTCGCGAAGCCGGAGAGGATGGCCTATCTCCTTCATCAGTGATTCCACTTCGTCCGCCGCCGCCATTGCCGCATCACGCTCCGACATGCCGGCCGTATTGATCCCCAGTGCCTGCGCGACCAGGGCCAGTTTATCGGCGGCATGGTCGACATTATAGCGCATCACCTTCGGAATGAGAATCCCGCACGCCGCCCCGTGGTGAATGTGGTGCAATGTCCCGACGGTATGCGCCATACCGTGAGCCAGGGCGGTCTGCGCGATCGTGAATGCCCATCCCGCCATGGTGGCGGCTATCTGCATATTGAGACGGGCTTTTTCATTCTTTCCATCCATGGCGACGAGGGGCAGGTTTTCCTTTATGAGACGTATCGCGTGTAACGCCTGTCCGTCACAGATCTGGTTCGACAGAATGCTCGTCATGGCTTCGATGGCGTGGGTCAGCGCGTCCATTGCGGTGTACACCGTCAGGTCTTTGGGCAGCGTCATGGTAAATCGCGGATCGAGAATGGCAACGTTCGGAACTATATACCGGTCCACTATGAAGAGCTTCCGTCCAGCGCTTGCACTGGTCAATACAGCGACCTGGGTCACTTCACTGCCCGTTCCCGATGTCGTCGGTATGGAGATATGAGGGACCTGAGGCTCGGTGAGTGCCAGGAAATTCAGATGGTCGTTCGCCCGGCCTCTGTTTTTCAAGGTCACGCATACCGCTTTGGCCGTATCGATAACACTCCCGCCTCCCACACTGACGATGCAGTCCGCATTGAGTTCCCGGGCCTTCGCCGTTGCGGCGTCCGCTGATCCAAGATCAGGGTCCGACGGGATCGCGTCGTAGGTGCCGACGCAATGATCGACCAGAGCATTTTCCACCATCCGGGCCAACCCGGCCCCGGCAACCCCCGGATCGGTCATGATCATCGCCCGGCGGCATCCCAGTTCCGCGACGGCTTTGTATATCGCGCTCAGGCTCCCATGGCCCGCCACGACATTGGTCGGGCAATTGTAGGAAAAACCATCCACCCGCTTATTATCCGACATGATCTGGAAGGTCATATTGGATCGGTGGTCGGCGAGGGCGTTCACATGTATCCTCTTGACCTGGGTATATTCATGTAATCCGGCAAGCCCCAGTTCGCGTCCCACCCCTGACTGCTTATAGCCGCCAAAGGGACAGAAATCGGCGAAGATGTGGTAATTGTTGATCCACATGGTCCCGGTCTTCACTTCACGGGCGATCCGCTCCGCCCTGGCGTGGTTTCCGGAAAACACGCCGCCTCCAAGGCCGTAGATGGAGTCGTTGGCGATGGCGATTGCCTCTTCATCACTATCATATTTAATAACGCAGACCACGGGGCCGAAGATCTCTTCCCGGGCGATGCGCATTTTGTTGTCCACGTTCGCGAAGATGGTGGGCGCGTAATAATACCCTCCGCTGATCCCCGGGACCTCGACACGCGTGCCGCCGGTGATCAGTTCCGCACCTTCCTCCTTCCCCAGCTTTACATACCGTTCAATGGTGGCCAGTTGTTCCCTGCTGACAAGGGGTCCCAACTGGGCCGACGGGTCCAGCTGATAGCCGATACGGAGCGATTCCGCTCGCTTTTTCATCTTTTCAAGGAACTCTTCATAGATCTTCGATGAGACCAGGACACGGGTGCCTGACTCACATATCTGTCCCTGGTGAAAGAAGGTCCCAAACACCGCGCCTTCCACGGCCAGGTCCATATCGGCATCATCGAGAATGATGTTGGCCGACTTGCCGCCCAGCTCGAGCGTTACCTTCTTTACGGTTCCGGACGCCATTTTCATTATCTCACGTCCTACCTCGGTACTCCCGGTGAAGCTGATCTTGTCAACATCCGGGTGGGTGCACAGGATGTTCCCCAATTCCCCTCCGGGGCCGGCAAGAACATTGATCACCCCTTTCGGTATGCCGGCAGCCTGCGCTGCTTCAGCAATAATGAGGGCTGAGAGAGGGGTGTAGGTAGCCGGTTTCAGAACCATGGTATTCCCCATGCTGATCGCCGACGCGATCTTCCAGAACGCCTGGCTCATGGGGAAGTTCCAGGGGATGATGCTGACACAGACCCCTATGGGTTCCCGGCGGATGAACTCGCGGCCCGGCGCGAATACATTGCCGGAGACGGGGATCTCTTCCTCCCAGGGAAATTTCGTAGCCGCGAGAAGGCTGAGGTTTCGCAGGACTCCTACGCCGAGCAGCGGTCCGAACTTGGCAAGTGATATGATCTGGCCCGAATCCATACTTTCCGTCGCGGCCAGACGGATACCCTGCTGTGCCACCTGGTCGGCAAAATCCTGTATCTTCGCCATACGCGCCGACGGGGACAATCCGCTCCACACTCCACTGTCGAAGGTTTCCCGGGCAGCGGCGATCGCCGCTTTTGCCTCGGCTTCGCCGGCCTGCGCGACCTCCGCGAAAGGCAGCTCGGTACCCGGGTCTATCGATTCAAAGGTCTTCCCACTCTCTGCGTCAACAAAATCACCATCAATAAATAATTTATAGCGTTCCATTGAGATCCAACCCTCCCTGCCGGATTCTGTTTACACTGCCTGACCTGTGAATATCATTTTGAGAACACTATCACATGTGAACCGAAGACGGTGAAAAAACCATTTCACCCGGTGACGGCACACGTATATTTCCTGCCTCCGTGCAGGCATCACCAGGTAATGTATAAGTATTGCGTCCCCAGATTTTCTTCAGCTACCAAGAGCCAACGGTAGACTTGACCCCTTCAGGATAATGTTCTCCAGAGGGATAGTGCGCTGTCGGCGGCCATCTCTGTTCCGACACCCCTTCCCCCGGTATCGGCGCCTACCAGAAACAGTCCCTCCACGGGGGTCTGATTTTTCGGCCGGTTCCTGCCGACCTGATGCCGATTCTGCGCGAGGCCGACAACCTCCCCAGTTCTCCGTCCGGATATCTGGGCTATATACCGGGTATTGGTCCGCATCTTCCATATCACGTGACGTTCGATATCGGGGAAGATGTCAATCATCGTGTTCTCTATGCGGTTGATAACCTCTTCACAGATCCTGTCTTCCGCTTCGGGATCTTCCAGCCCCTGGGGAGCCAGGGAGGCAACCAGGACCATCTGGCAACCCGGCGGTGCCAGGGAAGGATCGACCGCTGAAGGTACCGGAATGAATACCGCCGCCTGCCGCTCTGCCGCTCTTGCATCGGTCATGTCCGGGTAATGGAAGATGATATGGGGTTTGACAACCTCGGCGTCAAGCGCGTATTTGACGCTCACCCCCCCATAGGAAAGACGAAGATTGTCCACCATCTTCACATAATCGTCCGGGAAATACCGGCGCCCCACAAGGTCCACCGTTTCCTTGATCCCGGTGTTGCTGATCACCATGTCTGCGGCGATGAATCCATCGGCCTCGACCCCTTTGACCCGTCCCCCTTCAACGACGATACCCTCGACCGGCGATGAATAGCGAACCTCCCCCCCTGCATCCACCATTGCCTTCAGATACGACAGGGGAACAGCCCGCATCCCCCCGAGCGGGTATGAGAGGCTCTTCTCACGTATGTGGGTGGATAGGCATATGATGAACTCTCCGGCGGAAGACTGGCGCGGACCGATAACCATGTATATTCCCGTGAAGGCCTCGATCAGTCCGAAAAATCTCTCGTCCGGGGTAAATCGCAGAACATGGTCGGCAAGGGAAACACCGTCAAGCTCTTCCAGTTCGCCGGGGGTTCTTTCACGCATTACATCCGTTACAAATGACCATGCCCCGGAGATATGTTCGGGGAGCACCCCCATCTCGGAAAAAAACGATTTCATGGAACGTTCATCATCCATATCGACGGGGAGCGTACCGGATCGCCCCCCCATATTGAACTGTATCCCTTCATCGATCGAGCGGAACGCTACCTCCGCGCCGACCTCCCGGGCTATCTCTCCCAGCGGTCCCCGCGCTCCCCTTGCGAGCCAGTGCACGCCCGAATCGTAGACGAACCCTTCACGATCGAAGCTCGCAGCCTTTCCACCGGGAAAGGGGTTGCGCTCAAGCACCAGGACGTCAGCACCTTCTTTCGCCAGGAGGGCGGACACACCGGAACCGCCGATCCCCGTCCCCACAACGATCACTTTTTTACCCTTGAGAAATCCAGCCACCGCGCACCTCCCGTATTGCCCTGCATCACTTTGTGAGAAGAACCGGACACCCCGCTGAAGGGAGGATCATGGAACTTCCTTCTCCATTTTTTTCATCTCCAGGTCTCTCAATTCCCGTCTGAGAACCTTGCCGACCGACGATTTGGGAAGGGCGTCTATGAACTCGTATATCTTCGGCACCTTGTAGGCGGCAAGATTCTCCCTGCAGTACGTGTTGAGTTCCTCTTCGGTGAGGGCCTCTCCCGGTTTGACGACCACAAAGGCCTTTACGGTCTCCCCCCGGTACTTGTCCGGCACGCCCACGGCGCAGGCTTCCAGGACCTTCGGATGCTCAAAGAGGACCTCGTCTATATCCCTTGGATAGATGTTATAACCCCCGGCAATGATCATGTCCTTCTTCCGGTCGACGATATAGATATATCCATCTTCATCTATCTTTCCAATATCACCGGTATGGAACCAGCCGTTTCTCTTTGCTTTCGCCGTCTCTTCCGGCATGTTGTAATAGCCCTGACACATCTGGGGACCACGGAAGATGATCTCCCCCTCTTCACCCACCGGGACCTCTTTCTCCCCCGTCTCCAGGTCAACGATCTTCATGTCCGTATTGGGGAGCGGCACACCGGCACTCCCTATCTTTTGCGTGCCTTTCCATGGGGTCAGGGTGATAAGGCCCGTTGACTCGGTCATGCCGTAAGCCTCCACGATAGTGGCACCGGTGGCCTTTTTCAGGTCGTTTATGGTCTCGATCGCAAGGGGAGCCGCTGCGGAAAAGAAGCCTTTGACGAAAGAGAGGTCCGCCTTTTTGAACTCCGGTAGACCCAGAAGCCCCACATAGATCGTGGGAACAGCCGGTATGACGGTTGTTTTATACTTGATCATCATGTCCAGCACTGCCCGGGGTTCGGGCCGGGGAACCAGAACATCCGTCCATCCCATTTTTACAGTAAATATCATGACGGCAACAATGCCCGCCAGGTGAAAGAAGGGGAATACTGCAAGCTCTCTCTCATAAGAACCTTTCATCTCCCCGAACCAGGCCTCCATTATCTGGTTCTTGCACGTGGTGTTCCGGTGGGTAAGAACAACCCCCTTGGATATGCCGGTGGTCCCACCGGTGTATGGGATAAAGGCAATATCGTCCAGAGCAGGAGTTGCGCCCTTGAATTCAGGGGATGCATGCTTCATCAGATCGAGGAATTGATCGTAGCCCGGAGCCTTCTCGTATTTCACATACATCCCCTTCTTGATGAGAGGAAAGAGTTGCTTTACAGGAAATGGAAGGTAGTCGTTTATATGGCAGGTGATTATCTGTTTGAGTTTTGTCTTCGGCCTGAGAGCAAGCATCCGGGGTGCAAGGAGGTCCAGGGTCACCAGAATGGTGGAGCCGGAATCGTTGAGCTGATATTCAAGCTCCCGGTCGGTGTTCAAGGGATTATTGGGTACCGCAATGGCCCCCATTCGCCAGATCCCGTAAAAGGCGATCACGATCTGGGGGATATTCGGGAGGAGCAGAGCAACCCTGTCGCCTCGTTTTACACCCAGGGAAATGAGGACGTTCGCGAAGCGGTTGACCAATCGCTCAAGCTCGCCATAGGATATTTCTTTTCCCATGAAGAGGATCGCCGACCGCTCCGGATATTTCTCTGCTGTCCTGGTAAGGATCTCCGGCATGGTGATATCCTCGAATTCGACGGATCTCGGCACCCCGGCCACATAGGATGCATGCCATCGTCGATCACCGATCCCATTAAGATCACTACTGTTCTCTGTATTCTTCATATTTTTGCCCTCCTGCTGGGTTCAAAAACACAATAATAAGAGAAGTTCGTTATGTTACCAAAGGCCCGGACAGAGGTTGCCCGATCATAGCCGGCATATGCTTCGTTATCGAGAAACAGTTATCACATTCCTCTGGTACTGCGACACATGGAGCGCCTCAATAAAACATCTTGTGACAGGATATATAGGATGATGTCGTCAGACTGCTATTAGTATTGATAAGAATGGATAAAAGTATAGGAATAACCCCCCTCATGTGTCAAGGGCTATTCCTGGGGTATGCGGAGTGACGCGTGCCTAATGCAGGATACCGACAAATACCCCCTCGGCCAACGGAAGCGCCGTATCATAACGGCATATTGTGCGGAGGTATATCCCGGTCATTTTTTTAAAATCCCCCTTGATCCCCCTTTGCCAAAGGGGGAATTTAAGGAACGCTTACTATCACACGTTTCATGATGTAAATGTTGTTACTTTGTCACTTCATCGTTCTGTCGCTTTGTCGCTCTGTCACTTTGTCACTTTGTCACTCCGCCGCCGGCCGCTCCAGGCCCCGCACCACCTGCGACCGTATCAGCCGCGGCAGCATCAGGTGATGCCGCGGACAGATCGACCGCGGATTCTGATAGGCCCCGCCCGCAAAGGCAACCATGTAATCCCGTATCTTCTCGAACCGCACGATCTCGTCCACCATCCCCGTCTTCGCACAAAAGACGGGCCGGGAACTCTCCTGATAATGCTTCACCATCTCGTTCATCTTCTCGATCACCGGCTCCAGGGAACGACCCGCATCCTTCTCCTTCACCAGCCGCCGGGCATAACTCGCCGAAGCCGCCGTCTCACCGTGCATGACGTAGATCTCCGTGGCCGGCGTCCCCAACGTAAAGGCATTGTGATTGTTCGCCGTGGGACCCCCCATCACATAGTGCGCCGCCGCGGTCCCCTTGCGCAGGACAACCAGCATCATGGGAACACCCGTCTGCTCGATCGAGTAGATCAATGACTGACCCAGACCCAAAAGCTCCGCCTTCTCGGCAATGTCCCCCACGTCGATCCCCGTGGTGTCCTGAAACCAGATGACCGGGATCCGGTCCCGACCGCATTGGGTCACGAACTCGTTCATCTTGATGAGCCCCTGCCGGTACAGCTTGCCGCCCACCCCGTTATAGGCGTTCGTATACTCCGGATAGTTCGGCAGCAACCCCTGCCGGTTCCCGATCACCCCCACCAGAAACCCGTCGATCATCACCAGCCCCGTATACACCTCCGGCCCGAACCCCGGGCGGAACTCCAGGTGCTCCGAGCTGTCCACCAGCCGCGCCAGGACATTGTCAAAATCGTAGCCCTTCTTCTGGTTCATCTCCACTAGACAGGCGATCTCCGCCGGATCGTGCTTCGGCGGCGCCGGCTCGGCCAGACGGAAAAACCCCGGGTCATAGGCGGGGATCTTCCCCATATATTCCCGCAGGGCATCCAGCACGTCCGTCTCCTCCTCGAAGACGGCACGGAAAAACCCCGTCTCGTCATAGTGGATCTCCACCCGTCCCGGGGGCTTCTGCTTGAAGCGCCGCGTCGCCTCGATCAACTGCTCCGCCCCCTCCTGGTCAAAGAACCCTTTGGGACTCATGCCGCTCACGATACCCCCGCCGCCCACGGCAATGTTGCAGTCCCTGTGGGCCAGCAGGATCGTGGGGCTGACCCCCTGGTAGCCGCCGCCGGCCGGATTCGTCCCGTAGATCCCCGCCAATACCGGAATGCCCAGCTTCTCCAGCTCGGCGTGACGGAAAAAACAGGTCCCCTGGCCCCGCCGGTTCGCGTACATCTTCTCCTGCTCCGGCAACTTCACCCCGGAACAGTTCACCAGCCACACCAGAGGCAGGTTCATGATCTTCGCAATGTCCGTCACCCGCAGATTGTTCTCCGGCTGCCCCGCGATCCAGGCCCCGGCGATCCACTTGTTGTTGAACCCGATCAGCATGCACCACCGGCCGTTGATCCGCGCCAGGCCGTCCACCACCCCCGTGCTGCCCGACTCCTCATGCTCGGGATCAAAGATCGTGTGCAAGGGACAAAACGTGCCCGGGTCCACCAGGTACTCGATCCGCTCCCAGACCGTCATCTGCCCCCGCTCGTGCACCTTCTCCACGGGGATCCCCACGTTCCTTATCCGCTCCCCCTCGGCCTCGATGCCGGCAATTACTTCTTCCACCTTCGCCACGTTCTCCGACATCCGCTCCCGCTGACGGTCACGCAACGGCTTGCCGAAGGGCTCCATCTTGATATAGGGTATCATCTCTCATCTCCTCACTCCCTACCGGCTCTTCTACCGGTTTACCTTTCCGATGCCCGGCTGGTCCCGGGCAATGATGAACATGCAGATGTCCGCAGAACCTTCACTTGGGATCCCGCGCATACTCTTCACATACGAAGCATAGCGCAGGTGTCCGGAAAGACACCATCCGACACGGCACGATCACGCCCGCCGGGAACACAGTGGTTTCTGTGGAAACACCAGATGACAAACAAATACGTTTTCGTCCCTGCTCGTCTACCTTTCTCTTTCTTCGAAATCCTTGAGGGATTCCTGTCGCTCCTTTGTTGAAACACAGGCCAGGCATGCCTCAACTTCATACTCCATAAGCGCCTCCAGACTCACCTCACCGCGTGCCATATTGAGGCCCTTCTTTATCATCCTGATGGAGAATGCGGAATTGGCCGCCATCTTCTTTGCCATTTCCATCGTTTCATCCATCAATCGATCGAGGGGGACTGCCTTGTTAACCAGACCGATGCGCTCGGCCTCCTTTCCATCGACATATTCGGCCGTGAAGAGAAGTTCCTTGGCCTTTCCCGGCCCTATCAGGTCCTGCACAAGCCTCATGGCACCCCCTGTAACGGAAGAGGTCACCCTGGCCTCGGGGGAACCTATCTTTGCCTCCTCCGCGGCGATCCTGACATCGCAGGCAAGTCCCAGTTCATAACCCGAACCAAGGGCGTAACCGTTAATGGCAGCTATCGTCGGCTTCTCAAATCGTATGACCTTCCGTGATGCCTCCTGCAGCTCGATAAGGTAGTCGCGGTAGGCCTCGATGGTCCTATCCTTTGAGTCCTTGAGGTCCGCCCCCGTGGAAAAGGCCCTCCCCTCACCGGTAATGATCAGCACCTTGACCTCGGGATCATCCCCGGCGTCCTTCAGGGCAACCTGGAACTCGACCCACAGTTGCTTGTTCATGGCATTCAAAACCTTGGGCCGGTTCAACTTGATGGTGGCGATACCATCTCCCTTTTCATAGATGATGCATTCGAAATCCATATCTTCACCTCTCATCAATATTTGTTGTATTTCATGAATGATCTCATGCGATCAATATCCTGGAATCCACGATCGACAGCCCTTTCTCATGGACGATCACGGGATTGAGGTCCACCTCGCTGATCTCCGGATTATCGATCACGATCCCGGACAGTTTCGAAAGAACCTCCTTTATTGCCTCAATGTCCTTCGGCTTTTCCCCCCTCACACCGGTCAGGATCCTGTATCCCTTTATCTCCTTGATCATTTCGTCGATATCTTCATCGGCGAGCGGGGCCACCCGAAATGAAACATCTTTCAACACCTCTACAAAGATCCCTCCCAGGCCGAACATGATGACCGGACCGAACTGGGCATCCCTGACCATGCCGATGATGCATTCCTGACCGGGAGGAACCATCGGCGACAGCAGTACCCCGACGATCTTGTCGCGGGTCGTCACTTTTTCAGCGTTCCTGGCGATCTCATCAAACGCCGCCTGAACCTCATCGGCGTTCGAGAGATTGAGCCTGATCCCGCCCGCATCCGACTTGTGAATGATGTCAGGGCTGACGATCTTCATGGCCAGCGGATAGCCCAACCTGTCCGCTGCTTCCATCGCCTCCGCCGCGGTCTTTGCCAGCACCGCATCCGGCAGGGAGACGCCATATCCGGCGAGAAGTTCTCTCGATTCCGTTTCAAGCAGGTTATGCCGCGATTCCTTCGTGACCTTTGAAAACAGCGCTTTGATCTCAGGCCGCTCAGTGACCGTTCCTTCGGGCAGGCGCATGTTCCGGATCTTTTTCTGCACGACGGCGAAACGCATGAGGGCACTCATGCACTGCGCGGCCCTGTCGGAAGATTCGATAACGGGGATCCCGGCCTCTTTTAGTATGTCGAGAGCCGCGATGGGATCCCTGGCGTAGCTCGTGTTGACAATGAGCGGCTTCTGATACGTCCTGACCAGATCGACAAGCTCCCACGCCGTCTGTTCCTCCAGCTCAGCAATGTGGGGAGCGATAATATCGAAGAACCCGCCGAAGAAGCCCGTTATCAGTATTCCATCAACCTCATCAGCTTCCATGCAGGCCTTGACGCATTCGGTGATGACATGGGGGTTTTCCTCCGCCGTTCCGCCATAATCAATGGGATTGTGAGCGGGCATCCCCGCGAGCAGAACGGGAAGTATCTTTTCCTGCGTTTCCTTGCTGAGGACAGGGACCTGCATACCATACTTTTCGGCATTGTCCGCCGCGATGGAATTGTCACCGCCACCCTCTGACATGATGACCACCCTGTCACCCTTCGGAAGCGGACATTTGGAAAACACGTTTCCCATGTCGATCATTTCATCCGGATTGGACACTCTCACGATACCCGCCTGTCTGAAAGCGGCGTCCACGATCGCATCATCACCGGCCAATGAACCTGTGTGAGAAGCGGTGGCCCGTGCCCCCGCACTCGATTTTCCGACCTTGAGGGCGATGATCGGTTTGGTTCTTGCCGCTTCCCGGGCGACCCTGACCAGTTCGTTCCCCCCTCGAATGCCTTCAAGATAGGTTGCGATGACCTTTGTATCGGGATCGTCCTTCAGGTAGGTGACATATTCATCCAATTTGACCCCGATGGCGTTGCCGACATTGATCATCTTGTTGAAACCGCACCCCTTCATGTTCGCAAAGTGTGTCAATGAATCGATCACATTGCCGCTCTGTGTGAGAATGGAGATCGCGCCCTTATTGATGGTGGGGATCCCAAGCATATTGATGTTCGCCGAGGCATTGAACATCCCGCTGCAGTTCGGACCGATGACGTAGGCCCCCGTCTTTGCCGCCTCACTCAGGATCTCCGCTTCTATCCGTTTCCCTTCTTCGCCTGATTCTCCGAGGCCCGCCGTGATAATGATGATACCCTTCGCACCCATTTTGATGCTGTCGGCAACGGCTGAGGAAACAAATTTCGGGGCGACGACCACCATTACCAGATCAACCTCCGTGGGTATCTCCGTTATGCTGTGATATGCCTTCATCCCGAAAAGCTCATCGCGTTTCGGGTTAATAAGGTAAATATCTCCTGTGTAGCCTGCCTTGATAAGACTTCTGGTCCTCCGTTCGGCCGCCTTTCCCGGAACCTCCGATGCCCCGATCACGGCGATCGAGCCGGGATTAAAAACCTTTTCCAATGATCTTTTCATACCGTCACCCCCTTGGTTGATATTACTCATTACGGGTAATTCCTATGCAACAGCTGTGGTAGCCGTCATCCTTTTTTTTCTTATCCATTGTGATCCGTATGCCACGGCAAACAGGACTATCCCTATGCCGTCGGTAAGGAGACCGGGCTTTATCATCAGAAACGCTACGGCCAGGAATAGAATGACCTCGTACCATTTTGCCCTGATGATCATGCAGGCTTGAACACCGGCCGCGAGACAGACGATCCCGAAAGCCGCCGTCAGAAAGCTCATCAGAATGGCCCACGGGCTTCCGATCATGAGCAACTCCGGCGCATACACGAACATGAAGGGAATGATGAAACCTGCTATCCCGAGTTGAAATGCGTTGAGCCCCGTCTTCCAGGGATCTGATTTTGCGATCCCCGCTCCGGCGTAAGCGGCCAGGGCGACCGGTGGAGTGATGTCGGCCCTCGTGCCGAAATAGAGGACGAAGAGATGGGCGGCGATGGGGATCACTCCCATCTGCGCAAGGGCCGGAGCGACCAGGGACGAAATGATGATGTACTGGGCGGTCGTGGGAACTCCCATGCCAAGAAAGATACAGGCGATCATGGTGAAGGGCAGGGCCAGGTAGAGATGCCCCATGGCCGCGTCAACAACGAGGGATGAAAACCTTATCCCCAGCCCTGACATCGTGATGCAGCCTATGATGATGCCCGCCGCGGCACAGGCGGCTGCCACTTCAACCGCTCCCGTGGCACCTTCCTCCATACCTTCCAGGATCAATAATCCAAATTTTTTGAGAGACTTTCTCTTGATGACATTCATTATGAAAGACGACACGACCGTCGCGGTGATGGCCCAGAACACGGCCCTCTCAGGGGAATAATTGCCCATGAGAAAATAGATGAGAAGAAAGATGGAAAACACGTGATGCCATCCTTCGGCAAAGGCCTTTCTGATCTTCGGCAGGTCCGCTCTCGGCAGTCCGGTGAGATTCAATGACACGGCCCTGAAGTGCACCTGCATGAAGGTTGAGAAGAAGGCAAGCGTCGCGGGTATCGCCGCGGCGACACATACTTTGAAGTAGGGAATGGACAAAAACTCGGCCATGATGAAAGCGGCGGCACCCATGATGGGGGGCATGATCTGCCCCATGGTCGATGATGACGCCTCGACCCCCGCGGCAAAATATCCCGGGTATCCCGTTCGTTTCATAAGGGGTATCGTGAAAGACCCGGTCGTCACCGTGTTCGCCACGGAACTCCCGGATATCATCCCGAAAAAGGTACTTGAAGCAACGGCTGCTTTTGCCGGTCCTCCCCGCGACCAGCCTGTCAGCGCGAAGGCTACATCGGTGAAGAATTGTCCCGCTCCCGTCTTCCGCAACAGGGCCCCATAGAGGATGAACAGGAGAATGAAGTTCGCCGAGACGCCGAGGGGAACACCGAACACCCCGTCCGTGGAAAGGGCAAGATAGGTGGACACTCTCTTGATGCTGTATCCCCGATGGGAAAGGACGTCGGGCAGATAGGGACCGAACAGTGCGTAGCAGATAAAAATGATCGCGATAAGCGGGACGGCGGGCCCCGTCGACCGCCGTGAAGCTTCCAGCACCAGCAGTATGAGGACGGACCCCATAACGACATCGATGGTCAGAAACGTACCTGCCCGGTTGAGTATGGGCACGGAATAAATAAATATCCACGAACAGATGCCGACGGAAACGATCAGATAAAGCCAGTCGAGAACCGACATCCTGTGTCTTGGGGACCGTTTCTTTGCAAAAGGATAGAGGGCAAAGATGAGGATCGACATCAAAAGCCAGTGTATCACCCGGTGATCAAGGGCGAAGAAGGGATGAAGGTAGGCATACACCAGATGGTAGCATGACGTCGCGATAGCGATAACAGTGATCGCCAGACCCGCGAGACCCTTATATGTCCTTTTCTTCTCAAACTCCTCCAGCAGTTCCTGCGCGGCACTCTCCGCGCTGCTGATCTCCTCCTCAAGGGTGTGATCTATATAGGCTCTTTTTTTCTCTTCCATGGTCACTCTTTCCCCCCCTCTTTCACCAGGCGGATCCATACCGAATCCCCACCATCCGCTATTGAAAGCAAAGGAATGCTTGTATCCTTGTATGTAATAACGTGTCCCGCCACCCGCCCCACACGAAGCAGGAACCGGGGACATTTCCGGTTCAGCAGGACCCGCGTTTTATCTCCGGAAAAGGAAACCTTCGCCCCATCGTTCGTGAGGGACTCCAGTCCCGAGCCGTACCAGTCAAAATCCTCCTCAACAAGAACGATCCCTCCCTCATCCATTCGAAAGATGTCATGAACCGGTGTGTGATCGGAAGAATGGATATAATCGATATAAAAGAGGTCCCCCCTTTCCACCTGAAACTCCAGCAGGATCGCATTTCCGGGCTGCTCAACCACCTGAAGACGGAGATCGGCGTTCTCCCCCGCGAAGGCAGAGATACAAACCACCTGGATCAAGAAGAACACAATGGATATAATTCTCACGCACATGGTTACGGGTGCCCGGCCGGTCATGAAACCGGCCGGGCTCACTAATCTTATTTCATCGCTTCCTTGAAATATTTCATCGCACCCGGGTGAAGCGGTATCGGGCTGTTGACCGCGTTCGCCGGCGTCAACTGAGCGGCGATCGGATGAATGTTGATAAGGGCGTATTTGCCCTCGTGCACGTTTGTGTAGATGGCCTTGGTGACCTTATAGGCAATGTCATCGGGCATGTTCTCGTTGGCGATCATCACGTTGGAATCACCGATGCAGAGAACGTCATACTCAACATCATCATAGGTCCCTTTGGGGATGGTCACCTGCAGGTAGTATGGATTCGCCTTGACAACCTTGTCGGCAAGCTCTTTGCTGACGGGAACCAGAACAAGGTCCCTGGTGGCGGCAATGTCCATCACGGCAGACCCGGGATAGGCAAAATTAAAGAAACAGGCGTCGACAATGCCGTCCTTCAGAGCCTGGACGGATTCCGACTGAGAGAGGTTGGCAAGCGTCAGGTCCTTCTCAAGGTCGAAGCCGGCCGCTTCCAGAATTGCCTTGGCCATGGTCGAACAACCGCTCCCCGGAACGTCGATCGATACTTTCTTCCCTTTCAGGTCCGCAAGGGTCTTGATCCCCGATTGTGCGGTGGTCACAATGTGCTCCGGGGCCGGGTACATCTGGAACAGAGCCACAATGGGGAATTTCCTCTCAAATGGTTCCTGTCCGTTCATGGCCTTGTAAGCAACGCTCCCCATGACCATTCCCATGTCGGTATCGCCGATACCCACCAGGCGGCTGTTCTCAACGGAGGCACCCGTCGATTCGGCCGCGCACCTGATGCCGTCCACCGTTTTCTGCACTACAACGGACATCCCACCGCCAAGGGGATAATAGACACCCCCCGGACTTCCTGTACCGATGGTGAGAAATTTCGTCTCAGCAACGGCCGGACCAGCGACGGCCATACACATAACCATGGAAAACACCAGAATCGCGTACAATACTCTTTTCATGTTGACCTCCTTACTTTTGGATCATGTTTTCTTTCTAAAATCATACAGGCTGTAAACAGCAAGCCCCCTTACTTTTACCTCCCTTCTTACGTATTCTTTCCTGAAAAATTCGTGCTTCATACTGTGCCGGCTATTGCGTTCCCGGATAATTGAAGAACATGATGGAACAGCGGGATCCTTCCGAAAGTTCTTTTCCGGGTGATCGTCACAGACCCTCTCTTGTTCTATATTTATGCCTTTATATCGGACACTTACATCGCATGCCCCCGTCACGTATACGAATACCTCTCCAATGTTCTTCAATTTTCAAAGAACCATCTCAACAGCCACGCATGTTTAACGCTGCAATTTTCAGTTCCGACAGAATAGACTGATCTTTAAGATATAATTTCAGGCACCGTTTTTCTCATGTGTCGTCCAGTAGATCTCTTTCTTCTTCCACAGAGTTTCCCGTTTTTTCAGTGCCTTCAATGTTTCCTGGGGATTTTGAATGCTCAGTGCCGTAAGAAGCGCATTGATCAGACTCATAACTGCGGTATAGGATTCTATAAATGATTCCAGCCGATGTTTTACAGGAAGCACCCAGTGCGCATGATCCGCAAGAGGAGAAAACAGCGAATCGGTGATTGCCCCGACCCTGGCCCCCTGCTCTCTCGCATATGCCAGGGCCTCTATCGTGGTCCGGGGATAGCGCGGAAAGCTGATACCTATCACCAGATCTCCCTCCCCAACTTCGTGGAAGGAATCCCAGATATCTCCAATCTCCGGTTTCAACAGATATATTCCCTCCCGTAAAAAACCGAGGTATCGTGCAAGCACGACCGCCGTTGAATGACTTCCCTTTAATCCGATGACGAATATCTTCCGGGCAGCTGCCATTTCCGTAACCGCCTGATGGAAGGTTTCGATCGACAGGGACTTGAGCGTTTGGGTCAGATTCCGGATATCTTCCTGCATGACCTTGACAAGGACCTCTTCATCCGTCTTGGCATGCTTAACGGTCTGCTTCAGCCGCGCGTCGGTGGAGAGACGATTCTGGAAATTCTCCCGCAACATTTTCTGCATCCCCCGGTAACCGTCAAATCCGAGGGCCTGGGCAAGTCGCACGATGGTCGCCTCGCTGACACCAATGCGCCGCGATAAGCTCGAAGCCGTCAGGAAAATGGTCTCGTCATAATTTTCAGTAATGTATTTCAGCGCCTGTTGTTGAGCCGCGGTAAGGTCATTTCTTTTCTCTGCAAGAAACGAATCGAACGGCATGATGAAAGATATCCTTCATTCTATTTTAAAAATGAAATTTTTTCTTCCATTTGTGTTCCATACAATCAGCATCTACCCCTGTCAAGAAAAAAATTCCCCCCAAAGGGGTCAAGTCTACCGTTGACCCTTGCCTGGTTATATTGCAGCCGGCCGCTGCCGTGGCGAGGCATGGATCTCTTTTAAGCGGTCATTGAAACGGTATTGGGGGGTTGGAGATCAGGGTTGTCTGCCGCCGTTCTCGATGAGGGCCCTGACCGGTTCAAGGCCATAGGGCGTCCCCTGCTCGATCGCCTTGAGGACCGTGCCGCCGCCGGTAAAGAAATAATACTGGGAATCATCCATGACCGAAAGGTACAGACCGGGGTTGAGGTCCTTGAACTCCTGGAGGGTGTCCCCGCCCCCATAGAGCTTGCGCGCCTTCTTGTTGCGGTCTATCTTCCGGTCCATCACAGTGGAGCCCTCGGTGAAAAACGGGGTATACCCCATGACGGCGTTGACGAATATCGTACGTGCCGAATTGATCGTATCGGAAACACGGGGATCGTCAAATGATTCACCGGCGATATCGAGAATGAAGCCGAGTTTCATCCCCTTCTTCAGTTCCTTTATGCTGCGAACCCTGAAATGACCGTCGAGTTTACCCTCCATGGTGTCCGATTCATACACATAGGGAAGTTCAAGGATCTTCCTGTCACGGGCATCTATGGCGACGAGGTCTGCCGCGGCATCGATATCCTGCTCAGATACTCCCACTATGGAAACACCGTACCTGGCACACAGGTAAGTATTATAAATGACGCCGCCGAGAATGAGCGTATCGACCTTTTTGTAAATTTCGCTCAGCGGCCCGATCTTTGTATTATATTTTGCGCCGGCCACGACGGAAACAAACGGCCGCTCCGGCTTAAGCACCTTATCAAGGTTCTGGATCTCACGCTGCATCAGAAAACCCGCGAAGGAGGGAAGGTAGCGGGTAATGTTGAAGGTGGAAGCATGGGGCTGCCATGAACCGAAGGCATCATTCACGAATATCTCCGCGAGGCCCGCAAGCTGCCGGGTAAAGGCATCCCGTTCCTCGGACGGTGCCTCTTCCCCCCGGAACCACCGTGTGTTCGGAAGGTAGATCGCGTCGATCTTCTTCTCTCTCAGATCCTTGATGGCAAGATTTATCGACGTATCGATCCCCGCGATACCCCCGTCCTTATCCTCGCTGAAACGGGGGACATGGATTTTCAGGTGCAGCTTATGTTCGAGATAGCCGACGATCGGGTCCACCGATGTCGATTCGCTCATAGTGATCTTTTTCGTCTGTTCATCCCGTGGCCTGCCGACGTGGGTCATGAGGATGGGCCTGCCGCCCCTGGCGACCACATTGAAGATGGTACCGATGGTCTGGTCTATCCTGAAAGGATCCTGGATCCTGCCTTTTTTAACCACATTATGGTCAACCCTGATGAGAACGACCTTATTTTCAAGGCCGGCATCCTGAAGAAGGGGCAGCTTCGGATCAGCCGCCGGTTTCGCGGTTGCTGTTGAAGAATTTTTATCCATACGTTTTCTCATCCTTCCGCGTCAAAGAGGTCGCACCTGCATTTGTGACGCATATTATGGTATATTGCAAGGCCCGACCACATGTTTTTTCCACGTAATGCGTGACAGAATGTATCGAAACGAGATATATAAGGATGGTACTGCATAAAACAACAGGGAGAGATCGACTATGAAGGTAATGGCCATTGACAGCAGCCCCCGTGCAGCGGGTCAAAGCAAGACAAGATTGCTGATGGGCGCTCTGGTGGGAGGAATGCGGGAAGCCGGAGCGGAAGTAATCGAAGTGGAGCTTCGTAAAAAGAAGATCAACAGGTGTATTGGCTGTTTTACCTGCTGGACCAAGACACCGGGCGTATGCGTTCACAAAGACGACATGACCCGTGAGCTGTTTCCCCAGTGGCTTGAATCGGACCTGGTGGTGTACGGAACACCGTTGTACCATTTTCTTATGAATGCGGAACTCAAGGTGTTCATCGAACGGACCCTCCCGATATTGCAGCCTTTCTTCGCGGAACTGGATGAGAAGACCACCCATCCGCTGCGACGCCGGCATCCCCGGTTGGTCATGCTGTCCGTGGCGGGCTTTCCGGAGGATTCGGTTTTTGATCAGCTTTCAAGCTGGTTCAATTCCGTATACGGCAGACTGGGCTACGTGGCGGCGGAAATTTATCGCCCGAACGCGGAAGCCATGACCACACCTTTTGCCAGGGACAGGGCGAAAAGCATCCTGGAAGCGACACGACAGGCCGGCCGGGAGCTCGTTCAGGAAGGTAAGATACGTCCCGAAACCATGGCCGAGGTCCTTCAGCCGGTCACCGATGACGACAAGGGCTTTTTCCAGATCGGCAATCTCATGTGGAAAACCTGCATTACTGAAGGTATCACCCCCCAGGAGTTCACGGAACGGGGCATGCTTCCCCGTCCGGACTCCCTGGAAACCTTCCTGACCATCATGGCCATGGGATTCAAACCGGAGGCGGCGGAAGGCATGCAGGCCGCCATGCAGTTCGTTTTTTCCGGCGATGTATCGGGAACATGCCACATAACCATCATGGACCGGAGCATCAAGACCGGAGTGGGGGCCCTGGACAGGCCTGACATTACGATCACCTCACCCTTCCCGGTCTGGATGGATATCATCGCCGGAAAGCTCGACGGCACGCAGGCATTCATGGATAAACAATACACGGTGGAGGGTGATGCGTCGATCCTGATGAAAATGAACGATCTTTTTGGAAGATAAAAATAAAGGGGTCAAATCTACATTTGACTCATATGCCGTAGGACGGAGTTATCTTGACAAAGTGTGTAAGGACCTTTTCGAGTCAAAACTTCTCCTGTGTTCTATGAACGAGCCTGTTGCGCTTGTATGGCAGCTTTTCTCCCGTAATGTTCGATCAAGAACATGCAAAATGTCTCAGGTAACGATTATCGGCTACATCTGCAAGTCCTTCAAATTGCCTTATTGCTCAGAACACCGCTTCCACATGTAATCTTTTCTTAATGTACACTCGATGAGCATCCCATATCCATTTTATAGTCACTAAAATTCTCCTTGCATTAGATATTTATTTATTGTTTATTCAAACTTAGTTATCACATTGTTATGTTTATTCATTCAAACGTTCTATCTTGCGATGTGCCGATGAGGTAAAAGGGTTTATTCATGCCACGGTTCCATTATGGTCTGGATGACCCGTTCGGCTTTCCCGTTGGTGTTAAGTTTCCGTACCCTGTTGAAATCCTGTTCGATACTCTTTGCTTTGCGTAACCACATAAAAGCATGATGCGCGGGAGTACCCCGATACTCCTTGCCGTTGTCGGTGTAATACTGCTCAATGATACTCTCGCGCCGGATAAATCAATTTCTTCCGCTCCTCATAGTAGGCGTGGTAGGTCTCCTTCCACTGCATAGGTGTCAGACGGGTATGCTTGTGAATGACCATCCGGATCCTCATTCTGAAATCTTGATCTCTCTCTTACAGGAAATCCCGAAAACGTAAACAACGCTAACGTATCCTGCAGATAAAGTCTTAACTATACGTAATGAAGCGCAGTAGTTTGTCTAATAAAGAGGGGGAAGTATTATGAAGAGAACGACTGCACGTCTCTACCATGTTGCAGGTATCGTCTGTCTCCTGTTCATATTTTCCGGACTTTCAGGAATGACCGTCGCAAAGGCGGGTGAGTGGACGTGGCAGAATCCCATTGCTCAGGGAAACGATCTTGTTAGCGTCTGGGGCACCTCGGGGAGCGATGTCTTTGCCGTGGGGTATGGCGGCACGATCCTTCGCTACGACGGGAGCGCCTGGTCACCGATGACAAGCGGAACCACTCAAACCCTCTGGGGTGTCTGGGGCACCACGGGGA
>JAFGTS010000049.1 GCA_016933965.1 Deltaproteobacteria bacterium
ATCCAGGTCATCATCTCCCTGATGGGACTCTGGTATATCGTATGGCACTTTTCCACGAAGGGGTTCAGCCTCGACCTCAATATCATGAATTTTGCCTTCATCGTCCTGGGGATGATCTGCCACAAGACCCCTTTCCGCTATATCATCGCCATGAAGAGGGCCTGCAGCAATGTGTCGGGTATTGTCCTCCAGTTCCCCTTCTATGCGGGGATCATGGGGATCATGATCCATACCGGTCTCGGGAAGGCCATCGCTGCATGGCTCGCGGGGGCTGCGACCGTCGGTTCCTATCCCTTCATATGCTTCATCTCCGCCGGTATCGTGAACATCTTCGTTCCCTCGGGGGGCGGTGAGTGGGCGGTTGTGGGACCGACCATCGTCGAGGCGGCGAAAACCCTCGGGGCAGCGATGCCCGCCGACCAGCTTATGGCGTACATCGCGCGGTGCAGTATGTCCGTGGCCTATGGTGACTCGTGGACAAACATGATCCAGCCCTTCTGGACGCTGGCATTTTTCCCGATCGTCGCTGCCGGAACCAAGTTGCAGGCAAGGGATATCATGGGGTATTCCTTCGTTGCACTCCTCGCGTCTTTCTTCGTGTTCGCCATATGTGTTACATGGTTGCCGGTTTGACGGCATACGATCTTTTAACAAAGTGGGGTCTGCGGAAGGCAGGCCCCACCTTTCCTCGGAGGTCCTTGCCTTAGATTGTGCTTATTGGTATATGGCAATCTGGAATTGCTTAGATGATGAAAGGAGTTGTCAGAAATATCATGAAAAGTAAAGTTATTGTAACGGCGGCACTAACGGGGAGCATCCACACACCGACGATGTCTCCCTATGTTCCGCACACCCCGCAGCAGATCGCCGATGAGGCGGTCAGGTGCTATGAGGCGGGGGCGGCGGTCTGCCACATCCACGCGCGGGACCCTGAAACCGGGGCGCCAGCCTCTAAAATGGACCTGTATGAGGAGATATTGACCGAGGTAAAACGCAGATGTAATGTTGTCGTCTGCATTACCACCGGAGGCGGTTTGGGTATGACGGCCGAGCAGCGGGTTGAGCCGGTAAGCCGATTCAAGCCCGAACTCGCCTCTTTCAACGCCGGGTCCATCAACTTCGCCCTTTTCCATGTTCTGGACAAAATGAAAGATTTCAAGTTTGATTGGGAACCTCAATACCTCGCCATGAGCGAAGACCTTATCTTTCCGAATACCTTCAAGTCCATGAAGGAATTCAGCTACATCTTTGCCGAGCACGGCGCGAAGCCTGAATTTGAGTGCTATGACTCCGCGATGATCAACAACATCGCCTTCATGATTCAGCGGGGATATCCCATCAAGAAGCCCGTTTACATCCAGTTTGTCATGGGGGTGCTGGGAGGAATCACCCCGGAGCCTCAGAATCTGGTCTTCATGGTGGATTATGCCAAGCGTCTCCTGGGCGAGTTTGAATTTTCCGTCTGTTCCGCCGGTCGGGATCAGTTTTTCATGTGTACGCAATCCCTGCTCCTCGGCGGCAACGTCCGGGTGGGTCTCGAAGACAACCTGTATCTCGAGCGGGGAAGACTGGCGAAGAGCAGCGCCGAACAGGTCGAAAAGATCATCCGTGTCATCAGAGAACTGGGAGGAGAGCCGGCGACTCCGGATGAGGCGCGTGAGGTACTGTCATTGAAAGGGCTGGATAAGGTAAACTTCTAGCCGATAGAAACAGCTGGTATGGACGCTGTATCGACCATTGAAGGGGGGGCTGACCACGGACAGCCCCCCCTGTTGGTCTGTTTACTTTCCGTATATAACCTTTGCAAGATCGATCAGCTTGTCATCCCGCCACTTTGCGACTTCTTTGAAGGGTTTCCCTTTCATTTCCTCCTTCACGCCTTCGATCAGACGTTCCTTCATCGAATCGTCGATGCGGTCCCATGTGGCCATTTCCCTCCAGATCGAACTGAATGTCGTGTTTCCGATACCGTCGATGAAATGACCGATCCCCCCCGTCTCACCCCCTCCGAGGTGATAGATCAGGTTAGCCCCCATAAAAGCCCATCTGATACCGGGTCCCGCGTAGAGCGCCTTATCCACATCCTCCACGCTCGCCACACCGTTGACCACCAGATCGATCGCTTCCCGCCACACAGCCACGGCAAGACGGTTCCCTATGTATCCCGGGACCACCTTGTTAACGATGACGGGAACCTTCCCCAGATCTTCCATCAGCGCCATCGTCTTGTCGACGGTATCTTGGGACGTCTTTTCCCCGGGAACCACCTCAACCAGGGGAATCAGGTGGGGCGGGTTCCATGGATGGGCGATGATGCATTTATCCTGATTCGTCACGCCTTCCTGCAGTTCGGTCGGGCTTAGGCCTGATGAACTGCTCGCCAGGATCGCATGCGCCGGTGAATATTTGTCCATCTCCACGAAAAGCGGCTTTTTTATTTCGTAGGTATCGGCCACGGACTCCACGACAAAATCGGCATCCTGAACCGCTTCCGACAGTTGTTCGACCATCCGGATGCTCTCCAGAGACGCGCGTTTGGTCTCTTCAGATATCACCCCCTTCTCCGCCAGAAAATTGAGATTTGACTGAGTTATTTCGAGACCCTGCTTTCTCGTTTCGGCCCTCCTTGATTGTGCGGTTACGCGATACCCCTTCACCGCGAACAGTGTCACCCAGCCGGCTCCGATTACTCCCGTTCCCAAAACCGCGATCTTCCCAATCCGATCCACCATCTTCACCCCCTCCTTTCACAACCTGCGTTTTAATGTGTCGATTCCCATATTCCTGACGTCACCGCCCAAATGCTCCGGCAAGACGCTCTTCTACGGTTTTCCGGCCACGATTAAATTCATGATTGAACTTCTGGAATTCCTTCTTACGAAGGCTGCGCCGTTTTTTGCCCGGCTCTCGTAATGTCGTTTATTACTCAATTTCGCTTAACGACCTTTAATTCTTATGGATTAATGATCAGAGTTTATACCTTTTTCTACGGGGGATGTCAAAGGCGGATTACGGATCGGAAGAGCGTAACGGCGACGCTCGTCTTTCACTATTACCGGCCCGCCTGTACATACGAGGAACTCCGGCAGCCGCTGCCTACCAAAACCCGCCGCGCGCCTTCTTGCGAGGGAATCTTTTCCACTGAAGAAAAACCCTTCGAACAACTCCCTGCCATCAACACCTGAACGAAAAAGCTGCCCTTAACATGTCGAAAACACTGAAAAATACTACTTTAGTAGTATTTACAAAGGGTTCTGGACCTGCGACAACAGCAGCCAAGATAGGCACGCAACCCGACAGCCAGGAAAAGAGCGGGAACAAATGAACGGGAGGGAATCAAAAAATGAAGAACCTATTAAAAAATCATAATCGAAAAAGCCAAATCCACCGCAAGGGAGGTAACAAAATGAACATAAAATTAAAAGCATTACGCATGGCAGTTCTTTCGGCCTTTTTTGCCCTTATGCTTGTTACAGCAACCGTTGTCCCTGCCAGCGCTACCCTTACACAGGTGCGGGTCGACAGCTGGGATATCATGTCGGTAACATTTGATCATCCCGAAGGAACGGCGAAGAGCGGTTATGCAGGTGAATTCTCAGTATCCCTGTATGACGATACCCTCGGATGGGGAGATCTCCAGTCCGCGTTCTGCGTGGACCTGGATTCATATATTTCTCAGGCTACCTATGATATTGCAAGCATGCTGCAGCCGGTGCAGGCGGGAATCGCCTGGCTTATGGATACCTATTCTTCTCCATCGTTAACAACGGTTGCAAATGCGGCCCTGCAAAGCGCCATCTGGAAAGTGCTCTACGGAGATGATTTCGATCTCACCGGACCGTTGGAGGTTGAAAATTTATATAATGATTACCTTTACGCCCTGGAGAACGCGACACTCGACACAGGCTACCTCCTGAGCAACTATTCCGTTATAAACATCGACGGGCATCAGAATCTTCTCGTTCACAATTCATCGTCCGCTCCTGTTCCTGAGCCTGCCACAATGATTCTTTTGGGCGCCGGGCTGCTTGGACTCGCGGGCGCCGGCAGAAAAAAGATACGGCAGCACGCTTGAGGAGAACAGCGGTTTATTTTTGACGTCCTTTGACAGCAATGTATAAATAGGAGAAGAAATTACTGCGGCAGTGTCTTGCGCATCAAACAGGATATTACATTTGAGGAAAAGCAAGTCCGAGGCCAAGGTTCAAACCCTGCCGCCCTGACCAATACTATCAAACGGAGGGTCCTGTAATCACCCAAAAGGCAGGGGCATGTGTCCTGTCATGAAGCTGCCGATTCCCTCGAAAAGACGATTTTCCCTCCGACAATCGTCATCCGCGCCTTCGCGTCGCGGATATCTCCCGTCGGCACGGTAAGAAAGTTGCGATCCCAGACGACCATGTCGGCAAGTTTTCCTTCCTCCAGCGAACCGAGGTCGCGTTCCTGAAACGCGGCGTAGGCGCTCCCCATCGTCTGCAGGCGGAGTGCCTCCCCGACAGAGATCGATTCACTGGAGGCGAAGCTCCTTCCGCCTCTGCTCACCCGGGCGACCGCCTGCCAGAGGGCATACTGCGGCTGCCAGAGGGGAAAAGCGGGCGGGTCGGCGCCCAGAGCCACCGGTATCTGATAGTACAGGAACGAGCGGAGCGGGACAAACTCAGGCACCTTCGGCCCCCTTCCAAATCGATCCCCCCACGCGTAGATAAACTGGGGGTGTGTCGATACCACAATCCCCGCCTTCCTGATGCGGCGAAGCGATGCCTCGCCGGGCCACAGCGCGTGTTCAATGCGGTGGCGCGGATCGGGACGGCCGTGTTCCTTCTGCGCGGCCTCAAAAACGTCGAGCATTGTTTCGACCGCCAGGTTTCCGACCGCATGGACGCTGACCTGCTGCCCGGCCTGGTGAATGGCATCGACCATCTGCCGCAGTTCAGCCGGGGAATGCAGCATCAGCGCGTTCGGGTTGCGGGACCAGCCAGCCGTAGGCCCCGATCCGTCTACCGCGATCTTGAGACCTCCCCATACCCGAGCAAAGGATGCCGGGTCCGAGCGCTTCATCTCACCCACTTCGTAAAAGGGCGATGCCGAATTCGGTTTATCGGCGGTAAAAAGCTCCGCGACGGCATCGAGGGTGTCGGGAAGCGTCGGCAGGTACGGCCAGATCTTCAGGCGTAGCGGGAGCCGTCCGGATGCCGCCAGGTCAAAATAGAGACGGGCCGATTCGACGCTCGACATACCGGTCACCATGAAGAAATTGTCGTGGACGGAGGTCACCCCTTCCTGGCAGTAAAGCGCCGCCGCGTGGCTGATGGCACGCTCCATCTGCGCCGCACCGGGAGGCGGAACGGCGCTCCTGACAAGGTAGAGCGCGGGATAATGGACGAGGAGACCGGTCGGCTCCCCTCTCGGTCCTTTTTCAACCAGACTGCCGGGAGGACTGACCGTCGCCTGATTCACCCCGCCCAGTTCCAGCGCGGCGGAATTGGCGAACCCCCACTGCCCGGTGGTGTGAACGACCAGGACGGGGTGCCGCGTCGTGACCTCGTCGAGGTCGCGACGGTTCATGAAGGTAAAGTCGTCGCTCTCCACCCCCCACGCGTTGATGAATGTCCCCTCCGGCGTCTTTTCGGCGCGGGCGGCAATGAGCTCAAGAATC
>JAFGTS010000050.1 GCA_016933965.1 Deltaproteobacteria bacterium
ATCGAATGCCCCATGAGCCTCTGGTCGAGCCTTGAAAACGGACGCGAGCGTACCCGGCCCGTAACCCCTGACCGCATGGTTGGCATTATAGAATATTTTTTTGAAAATGGAACTAAAACCCGCATCTCCCTCTGCATATTGCGGAATCTCACGAGATATGTTTTAAATGGTGCCATGAGAACAGCAGTGCTTATCATGTTTTTCTGTTCCATGCTGGCGGTGCCGGCGTCTCTCGGTGCCGAGGACCCCGGCGTGCGGTCGGAGATCGACCATCTGATCGCCTATGTTCAACATTCAGACTGTATCTTTATCAGGAACGGGAGGGAATACAGCGCAGTTGATGCGGCCGGGCACATTCTCAAAAAATACGAGCATTTCAGAAAAGAGATCGATTCGGCGGAAAAGTTCATAGAGCTGTGCGCGACTGGAAGCCTGATCAGCGGCCAACCGTACCTGATCCACTGCCCGGGGAACGCGGTGACGGGCAGCCGCGAATGGCTGCTGAGGGAACTGGAGCGGTACAGGGCTGGGACGGAATGAAAATATCGGGGTGCGAGGAGAAGGAGTATGATGACCTTTCATGAGCTGGTGCAGAAACGGCGTTCGGTGCGGGAATTCGAGGACCGCAGTGTCCCCCGCCCGGTGATCGAAAAAATAATCCGTGAAAGCTGTATGGCGCCGAGCGCACGGAACGGACAGCCCTGGCAGTTCGTCGTCATCGATGACGGGCGGCTCATTCAAAAACTTTCCGATGAGAGCAAAAGGAATCTCATCGGGGAACTTGAAGATGAGCCCGGCTCACCGTTGAAAGCCTATGAGGCTTATCTGAAAGACGAGAAGTCGCATATCTTCTGGAACGCCCCCTGTCTCGTATATATCGGGGGTTCCGTTAACGTCGCATCACTGAGCGTGGACTGCGCCCTTGCCGCCGCCTATTTCATGTTTTCGGCAAGCGCCCGGGGACTCGGGACCTGCTGGGTCGCGCTGGGCTCACGTATCAAAGATCCCGGCATCCGGCGGGAGATCGGCATGCCCGAAACATTCCGCATCATTGCCCCGGTCATCCTGGGGTATCCCCGGCGCATTCCCGCTCCGTTGCCGCGGCGGGAGCCGGATATCATATGGGGTTCGTCGGGTGAGTGATGGAAACGGGCGGTTTCGGGTTTTTAACCGGAGAGTCTTATGATGAACCTGCGTCTTGAGCGTACCGAAAAAGACGCGATCGTGTTACATGCCGTCTTTGCGATCCTGTCGTTGATCGTCCTATTCATTTCCCTGGAACTGAGCGTGGGGGTGCGTCTCTGTGTCCTTGTCGTCTTGTATAATGTGATGATCCCTGCCGGGGCTTTTCTGCGGCGTCATGACGACTGGCTGGCGCTCTGGCTTTTTCTTCTCCCGGTCAGCATCCTTCAGATCTTTCCCGACTGGTTTCTCGCCGCTGAACTGGGTGTCCTTGTATTTCCCGACACGGGTTCACTGCGGCTTGGTGAAGTACCTCTTTTCATGGGAGGTTTATGGGTAATTCCCCTCTTTGTGATCGTTTTTCTCGGGAGACGGATAGAAGAGCGATTTAACAGAAAACTCGGTCTTTTTACCGTTTGTATAACCTCATTTCTCCTCTTTGTCGGTTCCGAAGCCGTGCTGTGGCGGATACCGATCTGGTATGCCCGGGAAGTTACCACAGTGTGTCATGTGGCACTCTATCTCATCGTGCCTGAAGTCCTGCTCGGGCTGTCTGCATTCCTTGCCTTTGAGATGTCTCGCGGTCGCCCCTGCTGGTACCGGCTGTGCGCCGCTTTTACAGTGATGGTGTTCTACCTGGGTAATCTCGGTCTCTTTTATCTCATTGGAGAGCACCTGCTTCTGCGCTGACCCTTCACGAATGAAGACAAATGGCTTCGAGACACCTCTTCACCGCAATGAAGCGTATCGCTGGTCTCTTATGGTATGTGCAGCTCGCTGCCAGTTATTCTGAGCAATGATATCGTTTACAATTGCAAGACGATCCGTCATTGCCGGATGAGTGGAAAAGAACCCTTTCCGTGAACCGGCTTCCTGTTCGCGAGCGAGTTTTTCGAGGTAATCGGCGAAGCTGTTAGGGTCATAGCCTACCCGTTGGAGTAGGATAAGGGCGCTTCGGTCGGCATCTTTCTCCTGCTGCCGGCTGTAGCCGTTGACGACCATGGTCTTCACAATATCATCGACAGAACCTTCAAAGAGCTGAGTCAGATTTGTCAGATTTTGCGGTCCGTATCTGCCGGCAATATTGGTGCCCAGAGCCGCCACCACTTCAGCCCATCGGGAACTCTTTATCGCTTTTACACCATCGCGATGATTGACATGAGCGATCTCGTGGGCAAGGATCGATGCGAGTTCCTCTTCATTGCTCGCCCTGTTGAGCATGCCGCGACTGATGAATATGATTCCACCGGGACAGGAGAGTGCATTCACTTCTTCCGTTGCAAGTACTGCAAAGTGATATCCGCCATAGGTGATGGGGACATCGGACGACAAGGCAAGCGCCTGTCCGACCTGGTTGACGTATTCGGTTAAACCCTGATCCTGGTCAAGTGTGTATTGGTTGAGGATAGTTGCCGCCACAGCCCGCCCCAGAATATATTCTTCCTTTTCCGTCATCGGCCGTAATGCTTTAAATGTCTTTGTGGCTGTTTCATCAATCAACGCCTTATTCTGAGCGGAAATGATTCCCATGTGCTGTCCGGCACCTGTGCCTACCTGGACCATCTGAGCACAGCTATACATTACAGAGAAACATGCAAGCATGATCATGGTTATACAGATATATTGTTTTCTCATCGGTCTTCCCCCGGCCCTTTCAGGTTCCCATCTTTGATGAATTTCTCGAGCCTTTCACGAGACACTTCCAGTGATTCAACATGATCGACGAGGTCATATCTCATGTTGGGATTTTCCTTTTGAAATGCCTCCTGGACTTCCTTCGTGAACCCCTTGCCCGCGAGAGCCACTTCATCCCGGGTGGCTTCATCCGCACGGCCGCCCATTAATGCGGTCCAGGGAACCTTCAGTTCATTAACCGCGCCAATATGGATCCATCCTCTCTGTTCGTTGTAGGTTACGTTTAACCAATCCCCCTTCTGTTCAGTGCTCTCTATCTTCTCTCCGTAAGGGATCCAGGCAATGGCGGGTGCAAAAAAACGATTCTCCTTTCTGAAAGCAACCTCCTGGACAACAACCGTGTAAGTACTTGCTGCAGCGGTAGTCGTCATCATGATGAACGCACACAATAAAAAAATGGTCTTCTTCATGGTATTCCCCCTCATCTGGATTTTGTCTTTTCTCATCCACTCATTTCTCCGTCAGTCGGTGGATACCTTTCCAGCCAGCGGGCGGCGGATTTTTCATGAAAGTCCGGCATCGTTCAATAAAGAGACGGGAAGGGCTGTCTTCAGGGGAGATGTCCAGTGCTTCCGAAAATTTTGCAAGGGCATCTTCCCATTCCGTGTCCCGGTAATGGTGAAGGCCGACAGCAAAAAGTCTCATGGTTTGTTTCATCTTTTCAGAAAGCTTACCTCTTTTTGCAAGTAGTTCATATATTCGAACCGGCCTTTCTTTTCCTTTCACCTGAATGAGGTCAAGCTCCCGTGCTTCCACGAATTCCTTTGCAAGTAAATAAGTCTCTTCGCTGATAATTATCTGGACGCCGTAAGCCTTCCCCGCGCCTTCAAGCCTCGAGGCAAGATTTACATTGTCTCCGATGACCGTGAAATCAAATCGTCTGCTGGATCCCATATTCCCGATGATCATTGCCCCCGTGTTAATGCCTATCCGCGAATATACCGGAGGCAGTCCCATTCTAATAAACTCCTCTCGCAGTATGGTAAGCCGTGCCTGATTTTCAAGAGCCGCAATACAGGCCTCATGTGCGTGGTTTTTCAGATGGAGCGGTGCACCCCAGAAAGCCATGATGGCGTCCCCCTCAAACTTGTCTATAATGCCTCCGCTTTCGAGAATGATATCAGACATCGCTGTCAGGTAGGTATTCAAAAGAAAAACCACTTTTTCCGGAGTGAGCTTTTCCGAGATTTCAGTGAATCCGGCGATGTCTGAGAAAAAAACGGTAAGCACACGCTTTTCACCGCCGAGACGAAGCTTTTCTGGATTTTTCAAAAGATCCTGTATGAGGTGATCTGACATGTAGTGTGAGAAGGTCTGTTTGATCTGCCGTTTCTGTCTTCCCTCGGTTGCATAGCTGAACGCGGATGTCAGGACGAAGGTACACACAAGAGTTACAGCGGGCATTACTCCATCAACCCAGAAGCCCCAGTGGAAAGCAAGGGCAATAATGGCGCCGACAGTGACGCCGCATAAGAGAAACGTTAGCAGTAAAAACCACAGGCCGGTTGCAAACATGATCGTCACACTCACGAGAATGGCCAGGGCTGCGGAAAAGAGAAAGACCCCATACTCCGGTACTTTGTATCTGAAATCCCCCCTGATGAGGTTGGAAAGCAGGGTGGCATGGATGACCGTACCCGGCGAAGCAGAACGAACCGGTGTTGGTTTCATGTCGAAGAGTCCCGGTGCGGTAAGGCCTATAAATATTATCGAATCCTTGAAAACATCACGAGGATAAGAGGGTTCTCTGTTCTCCATGATTGAAAGATACGAAGAAATGACGTTGAAGGCTGAGTATTGTCTGAAACCGTTCTCGGGATTGTAGAAGGTAAGGAGTAACTGGTTCTGGCCGTCCGCTGGAATGACATTTTCACCGATCATCAGATTCCTGCCACTTATTATGAGTGGTACAGGGTCCATAATGTTCTGGTAAGCAGCCAGACCCAGCGAAGGGATAAAATCAGACTGGTAGCGAGAGAACAGAGGGATGCGACGATATATTCCGTCTGCATCGGGAAAAACTTTAACATTTCCAAAACAATTCGAACTCTCGGAGAGAATTTCGATCGGCGGAATCAGAGAATCATTTTTTAAAATTTCAAAATCTGCAGGCCCCGTAACAGGTATAGCCGAACGTTTCAAAACACTTTGTTCCCAAGATTTCGGCCGGCGTTTTTCCTGACTGAGAAAAAGGGGCAGGCAGCTGCGGCCATTCTCTTTTATTGCCTGGGCAAGGATACGGTCATCTTCTACGCCATACGATGAAGGTTCTGTAAAGAGAATGTCAAAGATTACCGCTTTGGCTCCACTCAAAGTTGCGAACCTGATAATTGGTGCATACATTTGCCGCGGCCAGGGCCAGGTGATGCCTTCATGAAGTGCTGTATCGAGGCTTGCCTGGTCAACAGCGACTAAGACAATGTCTGACGGTGATGTTGCGTCTGAAACGAATGCCCGGCACAGCATGTCATAGGATTTCAATTCGAAGGATTCGAAAAATCCGAAGAGAGTGGGCAGAAAAGCAAGGATCCATGCCATGAGACCCACAATCACCCCGGCGATTATTTTATCTCTCCTGTCAAAAAGGGTAGTGAAGCGCATGATGAACTTCTTCCCCGGAAAAAGGATGTAAATCCTGAAAACATGCCAGTGATTTCCCGATTACACCATTTATGTTTTCTGCAATGTGCCGTGGTAAAACTTGATGGCGTTACCGCAGTTATCCCTTACATTAGTTTTGTAAGAGTATAGGCCAAGGTGGAAATGTTGGCAATTGAAAAGGATTTGCGATATTACCGCGTACACTCATTGAGCGTATTCAGCGCCGTTATTTAAATGGCCCGCGGTTTAGACACTGCCAGGTTGTCCCGGTGGATGACCTCGTCGTAGGGCTTGCTTCCCAGGACCTGCTCGATCTTTGATGTTTTCAGTCCCTTTATCTTGTCGATATCGGTCGAACTGTAGTTCACCAGCCCTTTCGCGACGTTCGTGCCGTCGCCGCAGACACAGACGACGGGGTCACCAACCGAGAAATTACCCTCGATCCCGATGATTCCCGAGGGAAGCAGGCTTTTCCCCTGGTTGACAATGGCCTGTCGCGCCCCCTCGTCGATGTATATTTTCCCTCGGGACCGGAGGGTAAAAGCGATCCAGTACTTCTTGCTGGTCAGGTGCTGCTCCATGGGGAGAAAAAGCGTTCCCCTGTTCTTGCCGGCCAGCACGTCCGTGATGATCCCCTGTGTCTTTCCGTGGGCGATGATGTAAGGAATGCCGAAGGTCGTCACCTTCCGGGCGGCGATGACCTTGCTCTTCATGCCGCCCATGCCCACCGGGTCGGCCTCGGATGATGCCATATTCTCGATTTCTTCCGTAATTTCCCTTACCAGGGGGATCAGGCGGGACTTTCCGGTTTCCTTCGGGTTCTTGTCGTACAGACCCTTCGTGTTGGTCAGGTTAATGACGAGATTCGCTTCGATGATGTTGGCGATCATGGCGGCCAGGTTGTCGTTGTCGCCGAACTTGATCTCCTCCACGGCCACTGTGTCGTTCTCATTGATGATGGGGACCACGTTCCATTCCAGCAGGACCGAGAGGGTGTTCCGCGTGTTCAGAAATCGCTGCCGGTCGGTGAGATCGCTCATGGTGAGAAGGATCTGGGCGGCCACCATGTCGTGCTTTACAAAAGCGTTCGAATAGACCCGCATCAGCCGTCCCTGGCCGATGGCCGCGGCCGCCTGTTTCTGGGGCATGCTCTGAAGTCTTTGTGTAAATCCCATCCGGTGCATTCCCGAGGCGATGGCGCCCGACGAGACGATGACGAACTGGTACCCCTCGCGGGAATGAGCCGCGATCTCATCGACGATGTTTTCGATGATCTCCGTGTCAAGGCCATCCTTCCCCGTGAGAACCCCGCTGCCGATCTTTACCAGGACCCTTCTTGCCTTTTTCAGAACATCCTTTCGTTCCTTTGACATGCCGCTACTCATCCTCCTGATTCGTAAGCCGCCGTGCGACCTCCAGGATCAGTTCCCTGACCCCCTTTCCCGATACCGCCGAAATGGGGAACACGGGGATTCCCCTCTCCGTAAAATAGGATGTCGCTCCTTCAAGCCTCTCTGCCGCATAAGAAAGATCCATCTTGCCGATGACCACGATCTGCGGTTTTTCCATCAGCGACGGGCTGAAGGAGGCGAGTTCCCTGTTTATCGTTTCATAATCACGGCCGGCGCTCGTGACAGCATCTCCCGATATGTCCAGCATGTGGATAAGTAGCGACGTCCGTTCTATGTGCTTCAGAAAGGTGGTGCCCAGCCCCGCCCCCTGGTGGGCCCCCTCGATCAGTCCCGGGATATCGGCGACGACGAAGGTCTGGAAATTGTCCACCCTGACGACCCCGAGGTTGGGGCGAAGCGTTGTGAAGGGATAATCGGCAATCCGGGGCCGGGCCGCCGATATCCTTGAGATCAGTGTCGATTTGCCGACGTTCGGCAGGCCGATGATGCCCACGTCGGCAAGAAGCTTCAGTTCCAGGAAGACCCATCGTTCCTCCCCGGGCATGCCGTTCTGAGCGTGTCGCGGGGCCTGGTTTGTAGAGCTCTTGAAGAAGGTGTTCCCTCTTCCGCCGATCCCTCCCCGTGCCAGGATACAGGTCTGGCCGTCCTCCGTCAGGTCCGCCAGCAGTTCTTCCGTCTCGGCGTCCCGTATGACCGTTCCCACGGGAACAATGATCTCTATGTCATCACCATTTTTCCCCGTTTTGTTGCTTCCCTCACCGTGGCCTCCCCGCTTCGCCACATGGTGCTGCTGGAATTTGAGGTCGAGGAGCGTTCGATGGCTCTGTGAAGCCCGGGCGATGACGCTTCCGCCTTTTCCGCCGTCTCCGCCGTCGGGACCTCCGCGGGGGATATACTTCTCCCTTCTGAAGCTGACACAGCCTCGTCCGCCGTCACCGGCCCTGACATAGATTTTCGCTTCATCGACGAACTTCATGGTCTGCGAAGTATACAAGCCCTGTTGAATATGTGCTGGATGAAATGCCCTGTCCGGTGTCCACAGCCGTTCATGGTGCCGCCGGGGAAAGAGAAGAAAAAAGGTGCTAGCCTTGAATGAAAACTAACACCTTTATGATCAGTTCCTTCGGGAGGGGGGTCTTGGTGTACCGGTTACCCGCCGCTCCACGTCACGCGTCGTAGACGCTTACCTGTTTCCTGGTCTTGTCTTTTCGTTCAAACTTCACGTACCCGTCAATCTTCGAGAATATCGTATAATCCTTCCCCATTCCCACGTTATTGCCCGGGTGAATTTTCGTTCCAAGCTGGCGGATGATGATGGAGCCCGCCGATATTTTCTGGCCGCCGTAGACCTTCACACCGCGCCGCTGGGACTGGCTGTCTCTTCCGTTACGGCTGCTTCCCTGGCCTTTCTTGTGAGCCATTGACCACTTCCTCCCTTATACGACGATTTCCTTTATTTTCATGCTGGTCAGGTCCTGGCGATGTCCCGTTTTCTTCCTGTATCCTTTTCTGCGCTTCATTTTAAAAACGGTGATCTTGGGACCTCTCGTCTGGGCGATGATTTCTCCGACGACCTTCGCTCCTTCAACGAGCGGGGTCCCGATTTTAATGGTATCGGTGCCGCCCACCATGAGGACTTCTTCAAAGGAAATGACGTCTCCCTTGTTTCCCTCTATTTTCTCAAAACTCAGCACATCGCCTTCCGAAACTTTGTACTGTTTTCCGCCCGTCTTGATTACTGCGTACATCGCCGTATCCTTGTCTGAAATTAGAAACTGCTATTATAGATTTTTGCTACCTTTTGTCAACATATAAAAAACAAAGCGCCTTTCAATGATCACCAGGGCCTGCCCCGGCGGCGCCTGTCACAGGTGCTGTATATGTCCCGGTGAACCGCCGGGAA
>JAFGTS010000051.1 GCA_016933965.1 Deltaproteobacteria bacterium
GCGGAGAGGTACCGAAGTGGTCGTAACGGGGTCGACTCGAAATCGACTTGAGGGTCAAAAGCTCTCACGTGGGTTCGAATCCCACCCTCTCCGCCAGTTTTTTTATCATGCACCATGGAGCGTTCAGTCCGCGGGGGGAACGGGAATATCCGGGACCGGACGCTTTTTATACGACACCCGGTGCTTACGGAGAGATGCCCGAGCTGGCCGAAGGGGCACGACTGGAAATCGTGTGTACTCCCAAAAGGTGTACCAGGGGTTCGAATCCCCTTCTCTCCGCCATATATTCATTGATATGATAGCCGGGCCCTGTAGAACGGAGAATTGTGAACCCCGTCAGGTCCGGAAGGAAGCAGCGGTAACGATTTCGACGTTTGCTGCGGGACTACCCGGCTATCACCCGGCAAGAGCGATAGAGCAGAGGGAGCCCCTATGGAATACCTTGTTCTGGCCCGTAAATGGAGACCGCAGATCTTTGATGACGTTGTGGGTCAGGACCATGTCGTGCGAACCCTGAAAAATGCCATCCGACTCGGGCGTACCGCCCACGCTTACCTCTTCAGCGGTCCCAGGGGGACCGGAAAGACCTCGGTCGCGCGTATCCTGGCGAAGGCCCTGAACTGTGAGACGGGTCCCGTCGAGGTGCCCTGCAACCAGTGCGTCAACTGCCGGGAAATAACCGACGGCTCGTCCCTCGATGTGCACGAGATAGACGGCGCTTCCAACCGGGGGATCGACGAGATCCGTGAGCTCAGGGAGAACATCAAGTTTGCCCCCGCGTCGTCACGCTACAAGATATATATCATTGACGAGGTTCACATGCTGACCAAGGAGGCCTTCAACGCGCTGCTCAAGACGCTTGAAGAGCCGCCGCCTCATGTCATATTCATGTTCGCCACGACCGAGATATACCGTGTGCCAGCCACGATCCTGTCCCGGTGCCAGCACTTCGATTTCAAGCGCATCCCGCTGAAGAAGATCGTGGACAATCTCCGGTATATCGCCGATGCGGAAAAGATCACCGTCAGTGACAAGGTGCTGGCCTGGATCGCCCGGGAGGGTGAAGGGAGCATACGGGATTCCCAGAGCATCTTCGATCAGGTCATTTCCTACGCCGGGTCGGAGATCACCGACGATAGCGTGGAAGAACTGCTCAGTCTGACGGAGCGGCGCTTTCTCTTCGACCTTTCAAAGGCCGTTCTTGCCAGGAACGCCGGTGCGTGCCTGAAGATCATCGATGATGTCTACTACACCGGCGTGGATATGAAATATTTCTATCAGTTGATCCTCAATCATTTCATGAATCTTGTCATGGTGAAGATAGCGGCGGAGGGTGAACTGCTCAGGAACCTTCCGGACCATGAGGTGGAGGCCCTGGGATCACAGGCCGGGGAAGCCTCCCGCGAAACGCTCCAGCGTCTTCTCGATATCCTGATGGCGGAGGAAGAGGATGTCAGAAGAAGCATGGATCCCCGGGTGAACCTGGAATATGCACTGGTTAAAATGGCCTACCTGGAGCCGGTGATCCCCGTGGGTGAGATCCTCGGCCGCATGGAGAGCCTGGAGCGACGGCTGTCATCGGGTTCCGTCGCCGCACCGCCGGTGACTGATGACAGGCGGGTACCGGCACCGCCGGATGGACCCGATGAGGTCCCCGTACCCGCTGCGCCTCGGGAGACACCGAAGAACGGGGCCGATTCCATTCGGCTCTGGGTGGATTTCAAGGAGCACCTGAGGAAAAAGAACAAACCCCTCTGGTCGAAGATCGAGCCGGGATGCCTGGCGGGATATGACGGCGAGACCTTCCGGATCGGCTTTCCCCAGGGGTACATCTTTTATGATACGATCTGCGAAAAACCCCAGCTCGACCGGTTGAGCCGCCTGGCGGCGGAATTCTTCGGCCGTCCCGTGAAGATCGACATGACACTCATGACACAGGAGGAAGTGCTGAAAAACAATGGGCAAAGCGTGCCGCCCCCGGAAAAGGGGAAATCGGTCATGGAAATGAAAAGCGAGGCACTGCGGCAGCCCCTGTTGCAGGATGTTCTTGATACCTTCACGGGGGCGGAAGTGAAGGATGTTATCGTGAAAAACGGCAAGTAACGGCAGGAGGTAGGACCATTGACGAATATCAATAAAATTATGAAGCAGGCCCAGAAGATGCAGGAGAAGATGATGCAGATGCAGGAAGAGCTTGCATCAAAGACCGTAGAGGCATCGTCGGGCGGCGGCATGGTAACGGCCGTGGTGAACGGCAAGAACGAACTGGTATCTCTGAAGATCGAACGTGCTGTGGTTGACCCGGAAGATATAGAAATGCTGCAGGACCTGATCGTGGCCGCCGTCAATGAGGGCGTGCGCAGGGCACAGGACATGGCCCAGGAAGAAATGTCGAAGATAACGGGCGGTCTCAATATCCCCGGGCTTACGCTGTAGCGAAACACCCTTGAATGTTCACGGATCGAGATGAAAGGTTGTGTTTTCCATGAAGGGTTACGCGGCGCCCATACGGCGTCTCATCCAGGAGTTGAGCAGATTTCCCGGAATCGGGGAAAAGACGGCGACACGGCTGGCGAATTATATCCTCCGGTCTTCAGAGGACGATGCGTCCCGACTTGCCGAGAGCATCCTTGAGGTGAAGCGTACAATACGTTTCTGCTCCCGTTGTTTCAATCTTTCCGAGAAAGAGATCTGTGAGATATGTTCCGATCCGGTCCGGGACCATGCCGTGATCTGCGTGGTTGAAGATCCCGACTCGCTCGTGGCCGTGGAGGAGAGCGGCTGTTTCAAAGGGACCTATCACGTCCTGCACGGTGTGCTTTCCCCGGTTGACGGGATCGGCCCCGATGACCTGAGATTGCAGGAACTGATCACCCGCATCGAAGAGAACGGTATTCGGGAAGTGATCATCGCGACAAATCCAAGCGTTCAGGGAGAATCGACGGCCCTGCTCATCTCCCGCCTCCTCAAGGACCGCGATGTGCAGGTCAGCCGTATCGCCCTGGGGATTCCCGTCGGCGGCGACCTGAAGTACATTGACAGGATGACCATGTCAAAGGCCATGGAATTTCGGCGCCGGGCGGGGTAGGGGACTGCATCCCGTGAGAGAAATAACCTCTGAAGCCATCACCGACAGGGTAAAGGCCCTTTTCATTGAAGCCAACACGGTCCTTGGCGAGGACGTCCTGTGGGCGGTGAGAGACGCCCTGCGGTCGGAAACGTCGGAGACGGGAAGATACGCCCTGGAGGCCATTCTCGAAAATGCCGATATCGCGGCGAAGGAAGGAATTCCTCTCTGCCAGGATACGGGCGTGGCCGTTGTTTTTGTCGAGCTCGGACAGGATGTCCACATAACGGGAGGAAGCCTGTACGAGGCGATCCAGCAGGGTGTCAGGGCCGCCTATCACGAAGGATATCTCAGGAAATCCCTCTGTGACCCCCTGACGAGAGAGAACACCGGGGATAACACTCCTGCCGTTATTCATACCGATATCGTCGAAGGAGACCGGCTGAGGATAGTGGCGATGCCGAAGGGTGGCGGAAGCGAGAACATGAGCCGGACCGCCATGTTGACGCCGTCGCAGGGTATCGAGGGGATCAGGGAATTCGTGCTCCGCAGCGTCGCCGAAGCGGGGCCCAATCCGTGCCCTCCGGTCATTGTCGGCGTCGGGATCGGCGGCTCGCTCGAAGAAGCGGCCCTCCTGGCGAAGAAGACACTCCTGCGGCCCGCGGGGAAACCGAACGGATCCGATGAACGGCTGGCCGAGCTTGAGAGAGAACTGCTCCGCGACATCAACGATCTGGGTATCGGCCCCCAGGGGTTCGGCGGCAGAACGACGGCCCTGGCGGTTCATGTCGACATGATTCCCTGCCACATCGCGAGCCTCCCCGTGGCGGTCAACATACAGTGCCACGTATCGCGGTACCGGGAGGCGGTTATATAAAGAGGATTAGCGGATTACGGATTACGGATTACGGATTACGGATTTGGTGGTTGGAACGCATTTCCGGGGATGCTTTCCCTGCCGTATATGATTGGTGATACTGAAATGATCGAACCCATCGAACTGCACACACCATTGACCGGTGAGGCCTGTGAGAAGCTCCGGGCCGGTGATGCCGTTCTCCTGAGCGGTACGGTCCTGACGGGTCGGGATACGGCCCATCGTCGCCTTTTCGAAGCGATCGTCCGGGGGGATGAACTTCCCGTCGACCTCGAGGGCATGGTCATGTTCTACGCCGGTCCCACACCGGCACGGCCGGGACGGGTGATCGGTTCCGTGGGCCCCACCACCAGCGGCCGCATGGACGCATACACACCGGCCCTTCTGGAACGGGGCCTCCGGGGCATGATCGGAAAAGGAAAGCGCTCTTCCGAGGTAAAGGAAGCGATCGTGCGGTACGGCGCCGTGTATTTCGCCGCCATGGGCGGCGTGGCGGCGCTTCTGTCCCGGTCCGTTGTAGAGGCCCGGGTGGTCGCCTATGAAGAACTGGGACCGGAAGCCATACGGATGCTGAAGGTGGAACGGTTTCCCCTGTTCGTCATCAATGATTGCCGGGGGAACGATCTTTATGAGGATGCCGTAAGAAACCATCAATTTTCGACTTTTTGAAAAGTGTGAATTTTAGGATTGACAGGGTAGAGCAAGTATACTACTAAGCACCACTTATTAGTCATCTACTTACCATCACAATGAGGGAGTTTTTCCGTATGATCGAAATTCGCTGGCATGGAAGAGGAGGTCAGGGCGCGGTTACATCCGTCGAAATGCTCGCGCTGGCCGCCATCGCGGAGGGGAAATACGCGCAGGGATTCCCCAGTTTCGGACCAGAGCGGAGAGGGGCTCCGGTGGCCGCCTTTACGAGGATCGACGACCGGCAGATCAAGGTCCGTTCCGGCGTTTACACGCCTGATGTGGTTATCGTTCTCGACCCCGGCCTGATCGGTCTCGTCAACGTCACGGAAGGACTCAAGCCGGACGGTATCCTGATCGTGAACACGCCCAAATCACCGGATGAACTGAAAAAGGAACTGAAATTCAAGGGTACCGTGGCGACCGTCGACGCGACCCACATCGCCCGGGAAGAGCTCAAGGTCCCCATTACCAATACCACCATGCTCGGTGCCGTCGTCAAGGCGGCGTCGCCGGTGAAGCTCAAATCGATGGAGGGCCCCATCACGGAACGGTTCGGAAAGCTGGCCCAGCGCAACATCAACGCACTGAAACGGGCATACAAGGAACTGAAGATCTCCAAAGCAGCATAACGAGTGTCGAGGATTATACCATGAAGAAAGAAAAGAAATGGCCTGAAGCGTGGCACGAAGTGAAAGTGGGGGCCATGGTGTTCGAGCCCTGCAGTGCCCGCGAATACCTGACGGGAAGCTGGAGGGCGCAGCGCCCGCAATTTAACAACCTGCGGTGCATCAAATGCGGGCTCTGTTATATCTTCTGCCCCGAGGGGTGTATTTCCCAGAATGCCGAGGGATTTTTTGAAGCAGACCTTGACTATTGTAAGGGATGCGGGATCTGTGCCCATGAATGCTGGCCCGGTGCGATAACAATGGTGGAGGAGGGATAGCGGAAATGGCAAAGCGAGTTGGAATGGAAGTAGCGATAGCCGTAGCGGAAGCGGTCGGTATGTGCAACGTCGATGTGGCGGCCTGTTATCCCATCACCCCCCAGTCCCATATCGCGGAACATCTCTCCGACATCGTCGCCGACGGCAGGTCCGACACGGAATACGTCACCGTTGAATCGGAACATTCCGCTATCAGCGTCGTCGCCGGCGCCTCCGGGACCGGGGCTCGGGCCTACACGGCCACCAGTTCCCAGGGCTTGATGCTCATGCACGAGATCCTGCCCATCATCTCGGCCATGCGTCTTCCCATATGCATCGCCGTGGCGAACCGTGCCGTTTCGGGACCCCTCAATATTCTGAACGATCACTCCGATATCATACCCCAGCGGGACGCGGGCTGGATCGTCATGTTCTCGGAAAACGGGCAGGAAGCGATCGATCTGTCCATCCAGTCATTCAAGATAGCTGAGCGTGAGGACGTATTGCTGCCTGTGGCGGTCAACATCGACGGTTTCCAGCTGACACACATGGTAGAGCCCGTCGAATTTCCCGAGCAGAAGGCGATCAACAAATTTCTCCCGCCCCGGAAACCCTATGCGACGCTCCATCCCGACAAGGTGGTCACCATGGGCGCCTTCGCCATGTCAGATATTTTCGCCGAGGTGATGAAGGCAAAGGATGAAGCGCTGAAGAACTCCAAGAAAGCAATTCTTGAAGTATGGGCCGAATGGGAGCGCACCTTCGGGCGCCGTTACCGGCCGGTTGAAACCTACAAGGCCGATGACGCGGAAACCCTCCTGATCACGATGGGGTCCATGGGCGAGACGGCGGAGATCGCCGTGAACGAGCTCAGGGAAAAGGGACTGCCCGTCGGGCTGGTGAAGCTCAGGCTCTGGAGACCGTTCCCCTTCGAGGAGTTCAGGGCGGCCGTCAGGAAGGCGAAGCTGCTGATCGTGACGGACCGTGCCGTTTCCTTCGGCGGCCCCGGCGGTCCTGTCTACGGAGAGATCCGGTCGGCCCTGTACAATGAAAAGGAACGTCCCGACGTGTACGATTACATTATCGGACTCGGCGGTCGTGACGTGGCGGTCGACGATTTTACCGCCATGGTTGAGAAAGCCGTCAAGGATCACAAGAAAGGTCTGAAAAAAGACTACGAATTTTACGGAGTGCGTGAAAAATGAATACCGTAGCGAACTTTGACTTATTTGCCCCGAAGCTGGTCGACAAAAACGAATATTTCAGCCCCGGGCACCGGGCGTGCCAGGGGTGCGGTGAAGCCTTGGCTGTGAGGCTTATCTGCAAGGCCCTCGGAGAAGATGCGGTCATCGCCTGTGCCACGGGGTGCATGGAGATCGTTTCCAGCATGTATCCAAATACGGCCTGGGGGGTGCCCTGGATCCACGTGGCCTTTGAAAACGCCGCCGCCGTGGCTTCCGGTGTCGAATCGGCCCTGAAGGTACTTCGCCGGAAGGGGCGGGTCCCCGACAGGGACGTGAAGGTCGTCGGCATGGCCGGTGACGGGGGGACCATGGATATCGGGCTGCAGGCACTGTCCGGCGCCATGGAGCGGGGGCATAACATGCTCTTCGTCTGCCTCGACAATGAGGCGTACATGAACACGGGAATCCAGCGCTCCAGCGGGACGCCCATGGGCGCGTCGACGACGACATCGCCGGCGGGGAAATACAGTTACGGTCAGAAGACCTGGAAGAAGAACGTCCCGGAGATCATGGTCGCTCACCGGGTCCCTTACGTTGCCACGGCCTGTCCCAGCTATCCCATCGATCTCATCAACAAGGTAAAAAAGGCCCGGAATGTACAGGGGCCTGCGTATATCCACTGTTTCTCCGTGTGCCCCACGGGATGGCGGGCACCGTCGGAGAAGACGATAGCCTTGGGACGGCTTGCCGTTGAAACAGGTATGTTCCCCCTGTACGAAGTGGAGGACGGCAAGTACCGGTTCACGATAAAACCGGAAAAGCTGCGCCCCGTCGGGGATTATCTGAAGCATCAGGGAAGGTTCCGTCATCTTACTCCCGATATCATCGAGATCATGCAGGAACGGATATATCAGGAATACAACAAGCTGCAGGATAAGGTCGACAACTTGCACGCGTGGTCGGAGCTGAAAGTATAACCCGGCGAAATGTCCTCCCATACACTAAGGATGAGGTGTTTTGAGAATGAAGAGCGTCGCATTTAGCAGTTGGAACGGAAAAATTATCGATAACAGGAAAGGGAAATCATCCAAGGCCGTGGATCTGGGACTGCCGGTTTTCCCCGGCGCGCCCCTGAAATCGCTGATGGGGTGGAACGGCCTGGTGATCGGGGACGGCAAGGCTGATGTGCTTTCTCTGACACTCTCCTACTTGCGTGAGATCAGGAAGATATCCTGCGGCGAGTGCTCCGTCTGCATGATCGGCATCGACAAGCTCCTGGGCATCATGGAAGACATGATGCTGGGTGTCGGTGACCGGTCGGACCTGAAGGAGATGCAGGACATCATCGCCCAGGTCAGCGCCAACAGCAAGTGCAGCTTCGGCCAGTCCGCGCTGTATCCCGTGTCGGACGCGCTCAGGCACTTCAAGGCGGATTTCCTCGGCCTGATCAACGGGGAGAAGAAGCTCGAGAACCGCGAATACGCGGTAGCCGTGACGGCACCCTGCATCGAGGCCTGTCCGGCACACCTCGATATTCCCGGCTACATAGAATTGATAAAGAACAACAAATTTTCCGATTCTCTTGACCTGATCCGCGAGCGGTGCATTCTTCCCGGCGTTGTGGGGCGTGTCTGCACACACCCCTGTGAGGGCGCCTGCGTGAGAAAGGACCTGGATGAATCATTGGCCATCCGCCTTCTCAAGCGGGCCGCGGCCGACGCGGACCTCGCGGGCGGGGGAAGCGCGCTGGCGCCGGCCGAGGGAGAGAAAACCGAAAAGATCGCCGTCATCGGCGCCGGTCCCGCCGGGCTGGCTGCGGCCTTCAACCTGCGCCGCCTCGGCTACGGCGTGACGGTCTTCGAGGCCCTGCCGCACGCCGGCGGCATGGCGACCGTCGGTATTCCCGATTACCGGCTGCCGCCGGATATCCTGGAACATGAGATCAACCTCATCAAGAGAACCGGCGTCGAGTTGAAGCTGAACACGAAGATAGAAAAACTCAGCCTTGCCGACCTTCGCAAGAAGGGCTACGCGGCGGTGTTCATCGCCGTCGGGGCCCACAAGGGGAATGCCATGGGCGTTGCCGGCGAGGACCAGGGCTACGCGGGTTACGTGGACGGCGTCGACCTGTTGCGGAACATCAATCTGGGCGGGGCGGTGGAACCGAAGAAACGGGTGGTCATCATCGGCGGCGGGAACGTGGCCGTCGACTGTGCGCGAAGCCTCGCTCGATCGGGATTTGAGAAGGTGGAGATCATCTACCGGCGGTCCCGCGTGGAAATGCCCGCCAGCGAAGAAGAAATAGAAGGCGCTCTCGAGGAAGGGGTGAAGATCACCTACCTGGGAGCCCCCGTGAAGATCCTCGCCAAGGACGGCGTTGTGACCGGCCTGGAATGCGTCAAAATGAAACTGGGCGCGCCCGATGAAAGCGGAAGGAGACGGCCCGTTCCGATCAAGGGATCGGAATACGTGGTAAAGACCGACATGGTCGTGGCTGCCATCGGACAGCAGCCCGTGCTGCCGGCGATAACGGGCAAGGACGCCCTTTCCGTCACGAAGTGGGGCACCCTCAAGGCCGACCCCGTGACCTTCATGACAGACATTCCCGGTGTCTTTGCCGGCGGTGACTGTGTGACCGGTCCCGCGACTTTGATCGAGGCCCTCGACATGGGGAATCGCGTCGCCCGCGGTATCGATGATCACCTGCGCGGCGCGGCCTCGACCGGTGATATATCCTTTACCGGTGTCGATCTGAAGAAGCAGCGGGGCAGAGGGTATGTCCCCCCGGAAAACGCCGCAAAGCCGGTATTCAGGGATGTTGCCGAGCGGCTGAAGGGCTTCGATGAGATCGAAGGCGGTTTCGACACCGGCGCGGCGATGAATGAAGCGCAGCGATGCCTGCGGTGCTACCGGGTCGTCGTATGGGAATAAGGAAAAGAAATTGAAAGGGTAGGAGTTAAGCGAGCATGGTTACGATTACGATAGACGGTCGCAAAGTTAAAGCCCAGGAGGGGTCCACCATACTTGAGAACCTGCGGAAAATGAAGATAGAGGTACCGACGCTGTGTCACCATCCGGACCTGAGCCCATTCGGAGCCTGCCGGCTTTGCACGGTCGAGGTGAAAATGAACGGTGCCTGGCAGCTGGCGACGTCCTGCAACACCCCCGTGGCCGAAGGTATGGAGATCAGATCGGATTCCGAGAAAGCCCTGCAGGGCCGAAAGGCCGCCGTGGAACTGCTCGTCTACCGGTATCCGGAAACGGAGGCCGTCCGGGAGATCGCCCGGAAGCTCGGCGTTACCGTTCCCGAAGAAAAGGGGACCGGTCACGACTGTATCCTCTGCGGGCTCTGTGTCAGGACATGCCGTGAGATCGTCGGCGTGAATGCCCTGACCTTCCGTGACCGCGGGAAAGACCGTGATGTGGCGGAACCGGAGATCGAGTTCGACCCGACCGCCTGTATCGGCTGCGGCTCCTGTGCCTTTGTCTGTCCCACGGGATACGTGGTCATGGAAGCGGTGGATGACAAGCGCATCATCTGGAACAAAGTGTTCAAGATGGCCCGGTGTACATCCTGCGGCAAATTCTTCGCGCCCGAAGACCAGCTGCGTTACATCAGCAGGACCACCGGCGTGCCCATGGCCGAGCTGATGACCTGCGTCGATTGCCGGTAGGGAACGGCGATAAATTGAGTTGAAAATTGCTCTTCAATCTGATAGAAGCACAATTCCCGTCAGGAAGGAAGGTTCTCCGGGCGGGAATTGATATTTTACAACCGGCCAACACTCCCCAGTAGCTCAGTTGGTAGAGCAGATGGCTGTTAACCATCGGGTCCGTGGTTCGAGTCCGCGCTGGGGAGCCA
>JAFGTS010000052.1 GCA_016933965.1 Deltaproteobacteria bacterium
CTATGATGCGAAACTTTCGTCGGCGACATCGACCACCGAGAGGTCCTCGCTTTTGATCGCCGTCGCCGCCGCCGCCGCCTCGGGAAGCACGTTCTTGATGAAATAACGCGCACTCATTACCTTGCCGTCATAAAAGGCGGCATCTCGATTACCCCGCACAAAGGCGGCACGGGCACCCGCATCGGACAGATCCACCCCCTGACCGCCCGCCAGAGCCTCAAGCTTCTCCTGCGCAATCCCCGCCTGCCACAACAGCAACCAGCCCGATACTATCTTCCCCATCATCATCATGAACGGATAAGCATGACTGATGGGAACCATGAACTTGCCCGCCTTGCCGCAGTTCGCAAAAAAGAGCCCCATCTCCCCCAACAGGTTCGCCGCCCCCTGAACGTCCTCCGCCAGGTCCTTCAGCACCGCATTGTCCTTGTACTTCCCAACCGTCCCGTTCATCTCCATCAGAAGGTTCATGAAATAGGCACCCTTCTTCATCCCCAGCTTCCGACCCACCAGGTCGAGGGCCTGGATCCCGTTGGCACCCTCATAGATCGAGGCGATCTTCACGTCACGCATGAACTGCTCCACGGGATACTCCGAACAGTACCCGTACCCACCGTACACCTGGATCGCCTGCTCCGTCACCCGGAACCCGATGTCCGAACAGTAGGCCTTGCAGATCGGCGTCAACACCTCAAGAAACCCCTGCCACCGATCCTTCTCCGCCTCGTCGGCCGCCGTCAGCTCCCGGTCGACGGCATAGGCGGCAAAGTACATGAGAGCCCGCATGCTGTCCACGCTGGACTTCATCCAGAGGAGCATCCGGCGCACGTCGGGGTGCCTGATGATGGGGACCCGTGGCGCCTCGGGGTTCTTGAACTCCATGATGTCGGAACCCTGGAACCGCTCCTTGGCGTACTGCAGGGCGTGCAGGTAGGCTATGGAGGAGCTGCTGAGCCCCTGCATCCCCACGCCGATCCGGGCCTCGTTCATCATCTGGAACATGACCTTCATGCCCTGCCGTTCCTCACCGAGAAGTTCTCCGTAACATTCGCCGTTGTCACCCATATTGATAAGGCAGGTCGAACTGCCGTGAATTCCCATCTTCTCCTCGATATTGGCGATCTCGTAGTCGTTGCGCCTGCCCGGCGTCCCGTCATCATTGACAACGTACTTTGGCACGAGAAAGATGGAGATACCCTTCGTCCCCGGGGGGTCACCCTCGATGCGGGCCAGGACGGGATGAATGATGTTCTCCGCCAGGTCATGGTCGGCGCTGGTAATGAAGATCTTGGTTCCCTGCAACCGGTAGGTCCCGTCGGGTTGCCGGACGGCCTTGGTGCTCAGGTTCCCCACGTCGGTGCCGGCGTTCGGTTCGGTCAGCATCATCGTGCCGCTCCACTCACCGGTGACCATCTTCTCCAGGTATTTCTTCTTCTGCTCATCGGTGCCGAAAACGGCGATGAGATGGGCGGCACCTTCCGTCAGCCCCGGATAGGAGATGAAGGCGAAGTTGTGAACGAACCAATCCTGGGCCGCCGTCCTGATGGAAACCGGCAGACCCTGCCCCCCGATCTCGACGGGGAATGACATGACACCCCATCCCCCTTCGCAGAAAAGCTTGTAGACCCGGTGAAAACATTTCGGCACATAGACCTGGCCGTTTTCGAGCCGGCACCCCTCTTCATCAGCTTCCTTCAGGGTGGGGAATATCTCTTCCACGGCCAATTTCTCCGCCTCTTTGAGAACCATCTCAAACACGTCCTTTGAAAAATCGGCGAATCTTTCCAATTCGCAGAGTTTTTCAACCTCGAGCATTTCATAGAGGACGAACCGCTGATCCCGTTCATCGAGGATTATCGATGCCATGCCTGTTCTCCTTCCTTTCAGTCATTATCCTGTTCTTCCCGTGATGACCCGGAAGCAATGTTCCGGGACATGTCATTTCTTTTCAGAAAACTGTTCCACCAGAACGTATTTCGTCACCTTGCCCGTGGGCGTCATGGGAAGACCGTCAACGAAGAAAACCTTCTTCGGGGCCTTGAAATGGGCGATCCGTTCCCGGCTGTAGGCGATGATCTCCTCTTCCGTCACTTCCCTGCCCGGGAATTTGACAATGACAGCCGTCACCATCTCGCCCCAGGTATCATCGGGAAGACCGATAACGGCGCACTGGGCGACTGCCTCATGGGTCATGAGCATATCCTCCACCTCGACGGCGAAAACATTCTGGCCGCCGCTGATCAGCATGTCCTTCATCCTGCCGGAGAGGTAGAGGAAACCGTCCTCGTCGAACCTTCCCAGGTCGCCCGTGTGAAACCACCCGTCCTTGAATGCTTCCTTCGTCTTTTCCTCGTTCTTGTAATACCCGGTGGTGACGGCAACACCGCGGCCGATGATCTCCCCCACCTCTCCGGGGGCGACATCCTGACCGGTCGCCGGGTCGATGATCCTCACGTCCGCGCCATAATACAGGGTCCCCACCGATTCGGGTTTCAGTTCCTTGAGCCTGGGCCCCATATTGACCAGGATGCCCGTTTCCTGCAGGCCGTAGAATTCATACATACTGGGGCATATCCGCTCCTTGACCTGATCCTGGAGGCTTTTGGGAAGCGGCGCCGCCGCGAACACCAGGGCGCGAAGCGAGCTGAGATCGTACTTTTCAAGATCGGGAATGGAAAGGACAAAGCTCGCCAGGGTCGGCACCCAGTTCGCTATGGTCACTTTTTCCTGCTCGATGACCTCCAGCATCTTGACGAGATCGAACTGGAGGATCACATTCCGCGCTCCCGTGTATAACCCGATACCGAACCAGGCGAACCCGACCCTTCCGAAGATGGGGAAGACCGTGAGTATCACGTCATCGGAGGTGACGTCATGCATTGAGGCCATGACAGGCCCGGCTACGGCATTGTTGTAATGGGTCAGAAGGTACGCCTTGGGAAGTCCCGTGGTCCCCGAGGTCAGATTGAGATACTGGTAGTCCTCCTCGGAAATATCCACATCCGGCTCTTCGTGGGATGCCCCGGCAATGATCGATTCGTAGGAATCGGCAAAGTCGGGAACATCATCGCCCATGCAGATGAACCGCTTGATCTTCGGCATCTGCGCCCGCATTCCGGCAACCTGGTCCGAAAAGGTGGGGTCGAAAATGAAGTTCTCGGCATCGCAGAAATTGACAAGTTCCACGATCTCTCCCGATGAAAGGCGGTAATTGAGCGGGATGCCCAGAGAGCCGATCTTTGCGAGGCCGCCGTAAGTTTCCACGATCTCGACGCGGTTGTGCGACAGAAAGGCCGTGACGTCACCCTTTTTGACCCCGAGCGACATGAGCCCGTTACCCAGGCCGTTGATGCGCTCGTTCAATTCACGGAAGCTCAGGCGTTTACCCGTCGTGACACAGTATATCGCTTCCCTGTCCCCGTAACGGGCGGCCGCCACTTTGGGGTAGTTGCCCATAACAAAACTGCCCGTAGCTCGTTTACTCATAGACACCTCCTTTTTTCCTTTTCCGCTCAGTACCGCCCCCTTTCAGCGGTCATCCATGTCCGCTCTCAATTTCCCTTGAACTTCGGCTCCCTCTTTTCCCACATGGCCGCCACGGCTTCCATCATATCCTCGTTGGGAACGGCCGCCGCGTTCTTCTGGGCAATATAGGAAAGCCCCGCATACACGCCGTTATCGCGGCTGAAATTAATGACTTCCTTGACCCCCTGCACGGTGAGCGGCGGCAGGAAGGCCAGTTCCTCGGCGAGCTCCTTCACGGCAGCATCCAGGGCCTCCTTGTCGTCACAAAGCTTCGTGATGAATCCCATTTTCAGGGCCTCTTCACCACCGAAGTCACGACCCGTGAGGGCAAGTTCCCTGAACCAGCCGTGGCCGACGATATAGGGCATGCGCTGGAGGGTGCCGATATCGGCGATGATGCCGATCCGCGTTTCCCGGATGGAGAAAATGACATCCTTCGATGCGTACCGGATATCACAGGCACAGGACAGGTCGATACCGCCGCCGATACAATGACCGTGCACAGCCGCAATGACCGGCTTTCTGCATTTTTCGATGGAGCTCATGCTTTCCTGAAGTTCGGTGACCCTCCGCTTGAGCGACTCACGCCAGCGGGCCGAACCGTCTCCCAGGAGCTCCTGGGCAGCCACAAGATCGAGCCCTGCCGTGAAGCTCTTACCCTCGGCCTTTATGACAACAACCCGCACTTCGGGATCGGCGTCGAACTCATTCATGATCAGGGTCAACTCGTCGAAAAACTCGAAGGTCATGGTATTCCGTTCCTTCGGCCGGTTGAAGGTCAACCATGCAATGTTCCCTTCTTTCTCAATCTTGAAAACATCTTCTCTGCTCATTATTCACCTCTATTTTCGTTCTATGATGCGAAACTTTCGTCGGCGACATCGACCACCGAGAGGTCCTCGCTTTTGATCGCCGTCGCCGCCGCCGCCGCCTCGGGAAG